>WLHB01000016.1 GCA_009702965.1 Actinomycetota bacterium
CAGTTGATGGTGGCGGACAAGATGTATTCGTTCACTACTCAGCAATCCAAGGAAACGGTTACAAGAGCCTTGAAGAGGGTCAGTCAGTTTCATTCGAGGTCGTACAGGGTCCAAAGGGTCCTCAGGCCGATGCAGTGAACGCTAACTAAGCACACCGCTAGCTTTACAAGAAAGCCCCGCTCATTGAGCGGGGCTTTCTTCTTTTCTACTTCTAGGTTGTTAGGGGATTACTTTTTTGGTTCTGGCGGAAGTTCGCCCATCTTCAACTTCGCTGCCTCTACTTCCTTAGCCGGCGACTTATCTTTTCCGGCTTTCCACGCATCTAAATACTTCCATGGATGAACAACGCCGCGACGAACCCACCATGTTTCTGCTGGTGTTGGCCAAGAAATCCCGAAGTGCAAATGTGGTGCGGTACCGCGCGCACTACCAGTAGATCCCACTGAACCAAGTCGCTGTCCGGCTTTGACTGCAAGACCCGGCACCATATCTTTATTAACGCGAAGCAGATGAGATCCATAATACCGAACCCCATCGACACCAATCAACGACACCGATAATCCGCCACGAGTTAGTCCAGCATTTACTTTTCCAGACCATGTATCAACGCGACTGACTTCATCAATCACACCATCAATAGGTGCTACAAATGCACAGCCCGCCTTCGCGAGAATATCTGTTGCCGCATAATCGTGATGCGCGCGTGCATAGTTGACTTCGCAGCCTCGTACTGGAAAGACATATACAGGTGCGGCTTGGGCACTCACAGGAGCAAGGCAGGTCAGGAAAAGGAAGGAAGAAATAATTATGCGTATTTTCATACCCTTAGGTTAATGCGCGGCGATCAAGTTTTGCCGTAACTGCCATATGAGGGACAGTGAGCGCCCACACAATTACCAAGGCCATCCATAAGAAATCATCAGTAAATTCTTGTCCGCGAATTGCTAACACACCCGCAATAAAAAAAGTTCCTAATAGCGCTGGAATTCCTGGAATTACAGCCTTAAGAAATGCTGATCGAGTATTCCCATCTGCATATGCGCGCTGTGATGTCTCTAGCGAAAGAGTCAGGCGAGCGGTGTGTCTCATCGCATGCCAGCATCCAAAGTAGAGAGCAAAGGCGATCAGAGGTGGGGTAAGAAGAGCTAAAGCAAGAAGTAATCCAATATCAACAGCTTCTCGATAACGTTTCCTCACCATTAATCGGGCGATTGATACACACGCGATAGTAATCACCGCCGTCAGAATCTCTTGGTCATACCCCTGGTGCCAATCAATCAGCGCGGGATTTACCTGTGCCAACGCATCTGTACTTGCGCTATTTACTAGTGGGATCAGAACCGGGATTGAACCCGCGCTGACCGCATAGATTGCGCGAGGAAGTCGCACTGACATTGGTCGCCTGCGATCAAGTTCACTGATAAAGGCAGCATCACCAATTCCGAAGTGGACTGCGCTCATCACCAATACAAAGATGAAACCAACAACGTTGAAGTTCAAGATCGCAATCACAGCTGCGATCGCAACTAGAACATAGATCGCGATAAAGCCCGCCATCACAAGCGGTCGTGATTTCGGCAATGTAACAAGGTGATCAAGGGCCCCATGTGGGATTCCTATAGCTAGGGCCGCGATTGCAATCGCCACCTGCCATTGCATAGAACTTTCTCCCAATGTTTGCGAGAAGATCAATGAAAGGATTATTCCAGCGAGGATAGCGACACTTGAAAAACTTCTGATGCCTTCGAAGAGTTTCACCTCACCAGATTTCATGTCGAACCCCCTTGTAACCAACCCTACCAAAGAGGTTTATGAGAGGATTTGGCGTGGAGAAATTTGGATACATGGCGATGCTCGCCTTCACTGTCTGTGGTTCGTTCTGGCTAGAAGTGGTCTTAAAGACTGGTGTTTTACGCCGTTGGAAGAGAGCGCTCATCAGCATCCTTCCTGTTAGCGCCGTTTTTCTAATCTGGGATGCATACGCTATTTCTCAAGGCCATTGGTTTTTTAATCGCGATCGGATGCTTGGCATCTATGGGCCATACGGAATTCCACTTGAAGAATTTCTCTTTTTTATCATCGTACCGATGGCTGCGATATTAACAATTGAAGGCGTAACAACTGTAAAGCCTCATCTGCGCGAAAAAGAGTTCGGAAAGGATGAGAAATGATCTATAGCGATCTTGCAATTGCCGCGGTTCTCATCGCTGTGATGATTGATCTATTTGTCTTTAAAAATTCACTGCTCACCCGAGTCGCTTTTTGGATTTCTTATTCGATTATTCTGCCCTTCCAATTGATGACAAATTGGTGGCTGACTCACTACCGCGAAGATGGCCAAGCAATCGTGATGTACGACCCAGAGACAATCATCGGCACCCGCATAGCCGCAGCCCCGCTAGAAGACCTTCTATTTGGCTTCGCTCTCATTCTTTCAACCATGGGGCTCTGGGAATTCTGGGGCAGGCGTGGATTTCAGCGAGAGAAAATCACGAAGAGAAAAGTTGCAAAGGAATAAGTGCAGTAAAGTTCGGTCAAGCCCCACACGGGACGGTAGCTCAGTTGGTTAGAGCCCCGAACTCATAATTCGGTCGTCGTCGGTTCAAGTCCGACCCGTCCCACTTTCGATCCTTACCTCAAGTAGTTCAGTGAAATTACAACGGGTCGTCACCCCTGTAATTCTTACCCGTACAAAAGCTGACTAGTCAGCATCTTGGAGATCTCATCTGAGGACTGTTCAATTGTGGCATGAAAAAAATATGCCGCGTATTGATTCCCGTAATTCTTGCTTCGACAGGCTTGAGCTTCACCGCAAACGCTACAGAGCCAACACTTCCAAATCCTAACTTCTTTTACATGACTGAATACACAGAAATACTAGAAAGCACAGTCACTAATTTGAATAAATACAAATGCAAAAATGGATTCGATCCAAGTTCTAAAAAGACAGAAATTTTTGCACGTTGTACTAAATCAAACATGGAAATCTATCTTCACGGAAATGCAGATCAAGCGTTGAGTTACGCAAGTTTTACTGCAAAGAATGCTACGGCATATCCAAATCTTGAGTTTCACTCCGGATGGTGCGTGGGGAAGGCTACCAACGCTGACCCCGACGTCATGTACAGCTCCATCGATTGGATAAAGGCGAACTACAAAGGCCTCTCAAAGGGTAAAACAGTCTCGAAAGTTTTTGCAGGCCTGCGTGTCTCGATCACTGGGGGAAGTGGTGCAACTCGCACAATTTCTTGTGGGGTCAAGCCAAGCTAATTTAACTCGGAGGATTGATGTTTATGGCAATCGCCTTGTCATCGAGAGGTGTCGATTGCAAGTGAGCAAGTCCGACCCGTCCCACCATCGCTTACTTTCGAAGTGGGCCTTGTAACGCTTTCTCAAGAACGTTTTTACTCACAACGCGAGTGAATTCTCCGATGTCAGATTTCTCTGGAGCGCTCAGGCCTTTGGTTACCCATCCCATTGTTCCAGTGGAGAAATTTCCACCAGCACTTCCATCAGATGTCACAAGAATCATATTCATTCGACCAAAACGAGGGGCATACCATTTGGTACCGCATCTCACTCTTGCTTCGGCTAAGTTGATTACAGTTCCCATCGTTGAAGAACTTGAGAGGAGAGAATCTACTTCGGGCCCAACAAGCCCCTCTAAATCAAGATTTTCAAAGTCTGTAACTCCTTGAAAGATAAAAGATTGCGGCTCTTTTAACTCCAAGTTTCCACTCGCCGGAAAGCACTTATATTCCAAACCAGTGAGTTCAGGTTCTGGTTTACCCAGGTCGCGGAATTTAATTGTGGAGTTCTCTTTATTGGGGTCTTCCTCCGCCGACTTAAAAATCTCCATTACTAAATGGCTATCAGGGTTTGATCTCACAAGTCGCGTATTCCAATACCCTGCATTTGCTCCGAAGAAGACTGTATTGAGTCCGCGCTTGCGAGCTTCGATGACATTTTCACGCTCTTGCATCGTCCAGTATTCATCGTGGCCAGCGGTGATGAGGACTTTTTTGTTTGCGAGTAGTTTCTTATCAAAGTGAAGATCTGTGTCAGCAACATAGCTCACATCAAGTCCGAGCTTTTCAATGTAGACGATTAGAGGATGGACATAGCGAAGATATTTGCCCGCTCCATTACCTTCATCAAAGGGTTTTCTGAAGTCAACTACCCGTAGGCGAGATTTAAATCCGTCCGGCCCGCCGTAAGTATCGGCACCAGTCCAGCTGTTATAGGCCTGCATTGTCATCGTGGGAACTGAAAATACTGCCTTAGCTTTAGCAACTTTCTCTCTCAAAATGATTGGGATATAGCTTGAGTATTTGTCGCTATCCCGAATAACAAAAAGGTACATTCCGTGTGGAAATGAACTCGTGTTGATCTCTAGATTGGCTTTCCAATACTGTGAGTCACGCTTTGATTGATCTAGGCAGCGAGTCTTTTTTGAAGTAAAGATTCGCTTACCTTGACCTTCTTCGTAATAACCCACTCGAATAGCCTCTAGATAGAAATCCGTCGAAGGGCAACTGATTTTGAACTTAATCGATGCGCCGACAACATAGGACATCGAGTCGGAATAGCCAGCGGTGCTTCGCCTTGTCTCTTCTTTCTTAATCTTCCAATTGAACTTCTCGGATGCAATCGCATGTGTGGGAGGGTGAATCAATGCTCCACACAGCATGAAGCTGAGTCCAAGGCGCTTGGCTTTTTTCACCGAATAATCGTATGACACCTACCGATCAGTGCCCTCACAGACATTCCTCATCTTTTTGAACTACCGTACAGCCATGCGAAAAATTCTAGTTGTTGCTGCTTCATTAATTCTCGTTGTTGGGTGCTCTTCTCCTACCCAAGAAACTTCTGATGGGAAGATGGCGCAACTGACTCCCCCAGTATCGTGCGAACAAGAGCTAGTGATCCAAGCCTTTGCTGATCAAGTAGAAGGCTCGCAATATGTTCCAACAGATTGGCAACCATCACCGGGTACAGATCTTTACGACATTTATGAGGCTGGTGGAATTGCCTGTACTTACGGCATTCAAGTTGCCGAAGTTGGTGGCACAGTGATGTGGGCATCGAATGTAGATAATCTTTGGGATAGCAAAAAGACTCAGTGGTTAGAGCAAGGGCAAGTTCAGATAGATCTACCAGGGATCAATGAGACCGATGCGGTAATCCTCAAAGAGGGCTCAACATCAGCCGATGAGATGCACGTCTGGGCAATTAATCTCCTGATCAACGATGTCTGGATCCATGTAGGAGCATCCTTCTTGCAGAATGTTGATGAGGCTCTTCCGATCATCGAGGCGGCAGTTGAATCGATGGTCAAGTAGTAACTCTCTACCGAACCGGTCGTGAGATAATTTCTCACTATGAAATTCTTTGGACGGGGCAAGCAAAAGGCTCAAACATTTATTGGGTTTAGGCACGCGCACGGAGTTGGCATCAGGAGTAAGTACTACGTCATTCCACTTTCCCGCGGAGCATCTGGCTTCACCCGTGCGATAGCAATCGATGCATCGCTTACCTTGATTGAGAATCACACTCTTGCCAGTGATCTCACTTCAATGAACGAAGTGGTCCACACCTTTCTACCTCAATTGGCACGCCATAGACATACCGCAGGAATCTTCATCATCGCAGTTGGCGATGAATCGATTTCAGCAGCAGAGACTGCAGCAGAGATTCAAGCCATCGGAACTCCTTGTGAGTACATAGTTATCGATGATTTTGCCGATCTGGAGATGGCAACAAATCTGGCTCTAGGAACTGCGCAAGAGTTAAAGACAATGGCACTTTCGGGTATAGATCGCATTGAAGAGAGTGATCTCACTATTGCCTATCAAGAAGAACCTGCATGTTTGACTGAACTCGTAGCCCTCCTAGAGAAGAACAAATTTGCTGTGCGCCTTCATCAGATGAGCCCAAGAGATAAAGGCCAGTTGTCATCTTTAGCGCTGGAAGGTTCGCATGCGATCCTCTCATTCGTTGCAGAAGATCAATACCCCTCAGGAACGTTAGTCACACCCGTTATAAATGTGGCAACCGATTCGGATTTTCATCGGGCAATATCAACTGAATTTGATCTGAGCCATGAGAGCTCCGTTGCCGAGATCCTGCAGAAAGTGCAAGAAGTCTTCGGAATGATCCCCACCATTAGTGAGGCGCTAGGTACCCATGAACCACTATTTAAAGGTAATGTGCCATCACTTAATGATGTTGCTGATCCACATGAAATCTGTCTTATTCCTGCCAACCCAGTTCTCATCTCATTCTTAATTGATCTGGTCTCAAACCAGTCAGGATTTTTCCTCAAGGATTGGGAGAGTTTCAAGGGGCAGGACGTTGCCGCGAAAAAAATCCTTGTAGTCGGAACAGGTGGTGCTGGCGATGAACCCTTTGACTCTCTAGGGTCTGACTCGAGAGTCAAGAAGTTGAACGTTTCAGAGTTCGGCTCATTTCACGGATTAGCAGCTGCAATCTTGGCTGAGGTTTAACTATTTGTGCAAAGGCAAACCCCTCGCGCAGATGCGCGAGGGGTTTGCCTTAGGAGTCGTACTTACTTACCGCGATTGTCAGAGTAGTACTTGCGGTTGGCAGTCGCTGCTGCCTTTGCAACTACATTGAGTCTGTCGACGATAATCTTTGCAGCACCTTCAGGGGTCTGTGTTCCGATGAGACACTTCTGGAACTCAGGAAGACATGTGAGATCACGCCATGCTGTGAGGCCTGGGAATGTGTATGTCTTTGGCAAAGATGCAAGGCTAGCAATGGCAGTATCAAACTGACGATTGTCGGCGATGAACTTATCTGACGCTGCAGCGGTTGAAGTTGGGAAGTAACCGGTGCCCTTGAGGAATACCGTCTGAGCTGCAGGACTGCCCAAGAATGAGGCATATTCAAATGCTGCATCTGGGTTCTTCGTATGCTGGAAGACACCATTTGCAAGAGGCGCTTGGAAGCCAAATTGATCCTTTGGACCCTTTGGTCGTGCAAGTGTCATAACTTCAGAACCATACTTTAGGTTCTTGCCTACATCGATAAAGCTTCCACCATGGTGCATCACCATCGCAGCTTTGCCTTGGTAGAAGTTGCTGAAGATTTGAGCATAACCATCTGTCGCAACTGTTGGAACAACAGCCTTATCTTTGACAGCCAAATTAACCCAGAAACGCATCGCTTCGACTGCGGCATCAAGTGTCAATGTTGCCTTAAAGGAAGGTGACATGATTGAACCGTTGTAAGCGTGGAGAGCGTTGACGATAAATCCACCGCCACCTGATCCTCCGCGCATCGCAAATCCGTACTGACCTTTGCTTGGGTTGGTACACGCAATAGCGGCTTCGCGGAATTCAGCCATTGTTGTTGGCTCTTTCTTGATTCCAGCAGCCTCAAAGAAGTCTTTGCGGTAATAAGTCCAGTCGATGAATGTAAAGAATGGAACGCCATAGACCTTACGGTTGAAGCTAAATGCAGGAGTGTCTCCCGCAACAGAAGCGGCACCTGGCCACTGCTTGTTGTAGGTAGTGATATCGCGCAATCCACCAATACGTAACATATCGGTGAAGCGAGTGACATCGATCATGACAGCATCTGGACCGCTCTTTGCAGTTGTCGATGCGATGTACTTAGCCATCCAGTCATCGTTAGTAACTGTTTGAATGTCAGCTTCGATAGCAGGTGATGCTTTCTTAAACGCTTCAGTTGTCTCAGCAAATGCCGCGCGCTCTGGAGCACCTGTGAAGTGGTTCCAGTAGGTCATCTTGCCTGTGCCCTTTTTATTTACGCGAGCTGCGAAGGCAGATGACGCTGAGGTTCCCAGCGTTGCCAAAGTTCCCGCAACCGCACTGAACTTAAATAGAGTTCTGCGGGAGAGATTGCCAATAAAGTTCTGCATAATGAACTTCTTTCTATGCGTGCCCCACCCGATGTAAGGCGTGTACTGAGGTTAATAACTCATGAATAGAAGGTCAATAGAAAACGCGAGGAAAATATAGGATCTTTACAGAGAAAATATACGATCCAGATCAGACCTTTTGCCTAGTCTTTGAGGCTTCCTGCGGTGATTCCAGCGACCATCTTGCGCCCAACGAGGGCAAAGCCGATCACCACTGGTAAGAGGCTCAAGATTGAGGTGGCGGTGAGCGCCTCCCACGGAAGCTGGAACTCCCCGATCATCTCGCGCAAGCCCACTGGCCAGGTTCGCGTGCGATCTGATGAAGTAAGTAACAGAGCAAAGAGAACATCGTTCCAGGCAGTGATGGCAGTCAACGTGCCTGTTGCGGCAAGGCCGGGAAGTACTAGCGGAATCGAAATACGCCACATTGCACCCATGCGTGAGCAACCATCGATGCGAGCAGCGTTCTCTAAATCCGGTGGCAGGGAATCGAAGAACCCCTTCATCAACCAGATCGTTGCCGGCAAAGTGAAGGTTGTATACGCAAGCGTTAATCCGATGTAGCTATCTAGAAGTCCCAACCTATTCATAAAGAGATACATAGGAATCAGTAGCAGAACACCGGGGACTAAACGAATTGCTAGGTATACCAAGAGCACACCTTGACGTCCTCGAAACTTACTTCTTGATAGCGCGTAACCGGCAAACGTACCTAGAGCCAAACTGATAATCACAGTCATCGTACTGACGATAAGACTATTTTTTATCAGCATTGGAAAATTGGTATCCCGCCATACACCAAAGTAAGCGTCAAAACTTAAGTTCGAGAAACTAAATTTTGTTGGAAATTTATTAATATCCACATTCGTTCGCAGTGATGTGTAGAAAGTCCAAATGATAGGAAGAATTGCAAATAGCGCCAGGAATCCAATGCCAATATTTACTAAGTGATAAGAAACTGGGCGCTTCTTCTTCAAGGCAGTCATTAGTCTTCCTTTCCGAATTTAGCAAAACGGATGTAGACCATGGCAAAACCAGCGATTGCGGCCAATACCGCTACCGAAATGGCTGAAGAATAGCCAAAGTCATAGCTTTGGAAGGCAATCTGGAAGGCAAGCAGTGGCAGCACTGTCGTGCTATCTCCAGGTCCACCATTTGTCATCAGCAGAACAAGAGTCGGAGAGTTAATCAAGTGGATCACACCCAGAATCGATGAAACAACAATCACCGGTGAAATCAGAGGCAAAACCACATATCTAAAGTGCTGCCAGCTATTTGCACCATCGACTGCAGTTGACTCTCTCATATCCTTGGGAATTCCCTGGATCGCTGCGAGTAAGAAAAGCATAAAGAATGGATAAGAAGCCCACAGATCCACAAAGAGGACCGCGTAGATTGCAAGTTCAGGGTTACTCCAAAGACCAGCCGGTCCAAAAGAGATACCAACGCCTTCTAGCATTTTGATCAAAACACCCGAATTCTGATCAAGGATAAAGCGCCACATATACGCAGTCACAACTGGGGGCGTAAACCAAGGCAGGACGACGAGCACTCTGATCAAGCCAATGTATTTACGATCTTGACTGAGTAACATCGCTGCACCAAGACCAACGGCTAGTTGTGTAATCAAACCGACGACCATAAAGATAAGAGTGTTTTTTGCTGCAAGAAGAAAGAGTGAATCCCTAAACATCTGCCGAAAGTTTTCGAGACCAATGAATGTGGAGTCAGGCCCTTCGAGCAAGACAGTTCGAGTAAGGCTTAAATAAACACCGCGGTAAAGCGGGTAGAAAATAAATGCGACAACAAGAATCATGCTTGGCGCTAAGAGAATCCATGCAAAGTACTTACCTTCGAGAATTGATTTAAATCCGCGCAGTGGTGAACCAGCCAGCGTCTTCGCACTCATGGGGTAAAGGTAGAGATGGCAATATAAGGTGTCAATGGAATTTGGCAGGAAAATATAGGATATTTTCTTGATGGTCCAGCCAGATTCAGGACCCTAAATCAGATTGGGAGGCCTCATTGAGCCTCGAAAAGCGGTCATAGCTGCCGGGATCTCAGTTGCCCACGTCAAGAGCTCGTCATGGGCGCTACTAGTAAAGCGCTCATCCTTTAAAGTATTGAGAAAAGTGCGAAGGTCACGGTAAAAATCAAATGGGTCACAGATAACGATAGGTTTCTGGTGATAACCAAGATGCCGTGCAACCCAGATCTCCATGAACTCTTCCATCGTGCCAATCCCGCCAGGCAAAATCAGAAATCCGTTGGAGAGATCTTCCAGCATCGCCTTTCGAGAACGCATCGATTCGGTGATAAACAATTCTGTGGCATCTTCATCAGCAAACTCTTTGCCCACAAGTTTCTGGGGAATAACTCCAAATGTTTTCCCGCCAACGCTGCGAGCACCGCGCGAAACCGAGCCCATCATGGACAGGGTGCCGCCACCCCACGCAACATCCCAACCCTGCTCTGCAATTGCCTTTCCTACCTCAAAACCAAAATCAACATACTTCTGGTCAATCTTGGTAGAAGCTGAACAAAAGACGGCGATGCGCATGGTCGCATAATGCCACGAAAAGTTCTGGTCTGTAAGATCAAACCATGATGAAGATTGCCTGGGGCCAAGGTGTGTGGATCAATCCGCCAGTTAACTCAGTTGAAGATTCTGACCACCTCCTTGTTACCGCTGCTCACGAAAGTGACTTCTGGCGAAACACTTCATATGGATTTATTCATGACTCAGGTCATGCTCTGGTGAAAGATTTTTCTGATGGCACGGCTATGGAAATTTCTTTCATTTTGGATTACGTCGGACAGTTTGATCAGGCTGGAGTAATTGTTTATAGCGATAACGAACACTGGATCAAAGCCGGTGTGGAAAGTGCGGATGGTTTTCCTCAAGTCGGTGCGGTCGTCACGGCAATTAATTCAGATTGGTCACTGGCACCTGTCCCCCACTGGATGGGCAAAGAAGTGACCATTCGCGCAAGTCGCGCGGGAAATGCGCTGACTATTCGTGCCCGCTGTGGAGACGAAGATCAATTGATCAGAGTCGCACCCATTGATCCAGCGCGGTCATGGAGAGCAGGACCTCACTGCGCCAGCCCTGTAAGTACCTCACTCGATATTCGATTTACAGGGTGGGTACAAGGATCAGCGGATGTAACTCTTCACTAAAAACTATCTGCCGAATAAAATCTTTAAAAGGTTTTTACTGGGCCACCTGGGATGGAATCATCAAAGGGGAAGAATGGCCGTTGCATCAGCTTATAGACCAGTGATTTGCAGGTAGCTGGAGTCGGTCCTGGAGAATCAATCACATAGAAATTATCAGCAATTGGACTGTAGGTCATAAAGTAATTCATCGGATTCTTCACCACGATCAACTGATAATCGGCTGGATCTAATCCCAATGAACGATATTGTTCATCTCGCCATTCATACGTTGGAAAAGTTGCAATGACGATATCAATTGCACCCACTCTCACGACAGCAGTGGGACCCATATGACCACTAGCACCGTCCCACACTCCACCTTGATACATAAAATCTCCGTCACTTGTTTTTAATACGCGACCTGTAAGACTTACCGGTGGTCCCCACTTTTTATCTATCTCCGCCCCAACAGATAGTTGAACTTCTGATCCAATTCCCGCCGCAATCGCTGTTGCGGCCGCATGAGGTGATACAACTGGATAGATTGCCTTTATATTTGCGTCAATCTCAAGCAATGCGCGAAGTACCGCTACACAATCCCCGGCTGACCCTCCGCCGCAGGTATCGGCAACCTCAGTAAGCACTGACCTGCTGGGCGCTTTGCTAATCGCATCCCGAATTGCGGCATCAGCTTTCCAAACTTCAGGTTCGAATTCTTGTCGGCGATCCCAATATTCTTGCGCAATCTCCCGCGCCATTGTGGCGGCGGTTTCGGGATCATTATCGGTAACTATGAGCGCACCGCTACCCATTTCGGGACGGTCGATATATGGGTGTACTAAGAAAACGCTACTAGAGAGACACTTTCCTGCGCTCTCCCATTCTTTTGCTTTTCTCATCAAATCAAAAAATGGGCCAGGTCTTTCGGTGGAAGCATTGATGGCACTTGTCAGCACCGGTACGCGCGCCATGACTTGTACTGGAGAAACTTCCTTGTTAATCGTTCTCACAATGAGTTTGGCTGCTCGGGCACCAGTTGTGAATGAGTCCATATGCGGATATGTTTCCCAACCAAATAATGCAGTCGACAAGGAAACCATCTTCTCGGTGATATGGGCGTGTAAATCAAGAGTAACCATGATGGGAATGTCATTGCCCACTACCTTGCGAACTGATTGCAGCAACTCACCTTCGATATCAGCCACGCTCACCGATACCGCCGCTCCATGCAAAAGCAACAAAACACCATCGAGCTGGCCGGCTTGTTCTGTAAGTTCTATTATCTCGTCATGAAATTTTGTAAAGCATTGGTCAGTCAGCGCACCTCCAGGAATCGTTGATGTGAAAAGCAGCGGAACTGGAAGAAAATCTGGGTACTTAGCTAACTCGCTTAGTGCTCCTCCGACGACTCCATCACTTCTTTCTAGCATTTGCTGACCGCGTAACAATTCAACTCGCTCAAAATCATCTTCAGTAATCAATGCACTCGTGAAGTCATTACATTCGGTCAGGATTCCAGCAATCGCAATTCTTTTCACTCAATAACTCCTTCTTTCAAGACTCTTCAATCATGCTATACCTGCGATCCAGCACCGTTCAATCCCTGCGGCTCAGATGAATTGGAAGTGCCGCGTTTATTCACAACACAGCAGCGCTTTTGGCCTCTAGGGGTAGCCCGATCGCTGCAACTCAGGTAATCGATTACATCCCAGAAGCGATTGGAAAGATTCGCTAAGTAGCACGGTTGAGCAAGGTGAATGCATTTCTGAGCGCTACCGTGATCTATGAGCACTGCAACGCTTCCTAGGGTAATGATTGCTACTGAAGATGCTTTTGAATTAATGACAGTCTCTGCCTCGCTTCGACTTCACGGTGTAAACATTGTGGCCGAGGTCCAGAATCAGATTGTCGCCGAGAATACATTCAGGTCGCTACAACCAGAAGTTGTTCTCTTTGATCTCTTGTTTGCAGATTCGCACGTCATAGAGATGATCATTGGATTTAGAAAGACAAATCCAGAACTTGGTATTGTCATCATGACCGCTTGCGTAGATCTGCGACTTCTAGGTATTCCAGCCACATCAATTCCGCGCGGAGTGCAGATCATTCTCAAAAGCTCAATTGCCGACTTAGCAATCCTTAACTCTGCAATTATCCGATCTCTAGAATCTTCTTCTATCGCAGCGACTGCTCAGTGGGTCACAGGTAACGCTTCAACATATGAAGGCAATATCGCATCCATTATCCATGAATTCACTGACATACAAGTCGCCACATTGAGATTGTTAGCGCAAGGGTTAAGTAATTCTGAGATCGCTAAGGTTCGATTTGTCAGCGAAAAATCAGTGGAACAGATCGTGGCGCGAATTGCTCAGCACCTTCACGTCTCACCGGATCGCACCAGGAATCTTCGAGTTGTCATCACGGGTGAATACTTCAAGTGCATAGGTGCTCCTCGCCACCTCTAAATCCATCTCGGTTGCTAGAGTAGGATCATGAGCACATCCCTGACGTTGGCAGATCTGCGCTCACGTTGGAATGAAGTCTTAGATATTCTTGAAAAGAATGACCGCATCATCTGGATGGCCTTCTTTGATGCCCGTCTTGCCTCACTTGAAGACTCAGTTCTTACTCTTGATTACTCAGATAGCGCTAAATTCGGTGGCGCCCACGGGTATAGCAATACACGAGTGAAGCAATTGGAGTTACTCCAAGACGCGATTAAGCAAATTTTTGACGTTGAGCTAGCGATTCGACAAATTCCATGAAGAAATCTCTCATTGCTCTATCGCTGACTCTCATCGCTGGACTTCTATATTCAACGCCAACTTATGCTGCTGGCTCGACGCTGACCATGTCACTGAATCAAACACCAGGTCGCTCAGAACCTATTGTCACGCTCTTTGGACAGATAAAGCCAGCCAGATCCAATGTTCCAGTAACTGTTCAAGTTTTTCTCAAAGGGAAATGGCAAGACACTCGTTTTTCAACCAAGAGTGCAAAGGTTGGAACTTGGCGAGTAGTTGCGGTTGCAACAGCCCTTGATGCAAAGATGAAGTACCGGGCAAAGGCGAGAGTTTCTGGCAAGGTTCTCTACTCAACTGCACGTGAGATCGTCATCAAACCCACACCAGAGATGATTGATGGATCGCCTTTAGTGGTTCATTCCAATGGTCCAGGTGGACGTATTCACGGATCTGATGTCAGTAGATGGCAGCACCCTAATGATGAACCCATTGATTTTGTTAAAAAATATAAAGCGGGACTTCGATTTGTCATGATTAAGGCATCTGATTCCAGAGATGATTCAGATGCGCTGGCACTTAAGTACGTGATCATGGATCGCTCAGCGGCACAAGCTGCGGGGATATATACAGGCTTTTATCACTATGCATATATGCCTGATACAAAGGATCCTGAAAAGATTAAGAGTGATGCTGCAGCACAAGCACAGAAGGTCCTATGGCGCTTAGCAGCACTCGGTGGATATACCGAGATGGATCTTCCCTACGCACTTGATCTTGAAAATAACTGCGTTCTCTACGATAAAACTGGTTGCGTTAAGTATGCAAGCAAACAAGCTGTAACGCTCTGGGCAAAGACTTTTCTAGCAATCGTTAAAGAGAAAACCGGTCGCACACCAATTCTTTATTCATATCCAGCATTCTTGGAAAATGCGATGATCCGAGATGAAGAGCTTGCGCAATATCCATTGTGGCTAGCGCAGTACGGAATTGATCCAGCAGATCCGATCGCACAGCCTGGACTCAAGCCTGGTGGTTGCTATGTGCATTCGTGGACTTCGATTAACTGCTCTTCACAGTGGATCATCTGGCAATACACATCATGTGGCATTGCGCCTAAATATGGAGTGCCTGGAAATAGGCTTGACCTCAATGTTTTTCGCGGAACTCAAGATGACTTCCTGGCGCTAGCAACCGGAACATGGACACCAGCACCTGGAGATTTCATGCCTAAGAATGAAACATCTACGATTTCAATTACATCAGTGAGGGCCAGTTCAACCGATAAAAATGCCATAGTAAAAGTTGAAGTATTTCGACCAACAGGACTTCCCGTTGTGACAGGAACCGTTCGTTTCTATCCAAATGCAACTAATCGTCCAGAAAACTTACTTGATCAGAGAGTTGATCGCTCTACCAGCGGCGCTTGGACATTAACAATTAAGGGATTGCCGGCAGGAACATGGCCAGGTCACATTGGCTTTGTCGATGCCACTGGTACTCACGCAAAGATTCGCACGCCTATTGAATTTGTGATTACACAAGGGCCAACTCCTACGCCTTCACCAACGCCAACGAAGACTCCTGAAAAACCAAAGCCTGCCTTCGATAGCTGTGCTAAACAGATCAAGAATTAATCGAATTCAGAGGCAAAAGGGCTGATGTTCCGCGTCAATTGATTTTTTTCCCAACTCAATCGCTAGAGTAGTGCCATTATGAGTCAGGTGATCAAACTCGATAGCGGAGTTATTCGCAGCGATCTACCCATGGCCGATGGGCGAACTATTCGCTATTACGACAGTGCGCCACATACTCGTACCGCATCCGACACTCGCCCTGTTGAAGATCAACCTGGCATTGGTGAATTGCGACTTGATCCACTTCTCAATGAATGGGTTGTCATGGCAGCGCATCGTCAAGGTCGCGTCTTCTTGCCACCGAAAGAGCTCTGCCCTTTATGCCCCACACGTTCAGATCTGTTGAGCGAGATTCCAGATAGTAGTTACGAAGTAGTCGTCTTTGACAATCGCTCTCCTTCACTTCGCGCTCCAGAAGGTGATTGGGCCCTTCCAGACATTCTTGGAACGGACACAGATGCTGGGACTGCAGCAGGTAAATGTGAAGTAATTTGTTTTACAGATAATCACGGCGGCTCATTTGCTGATCTCTCTGAAAGACAAGTGCGCACGTTGATGGAAGCGTGGCGTGATCGAGTGCGCGAACTATCAACTCATTCATATATTAGACATATTGCACCGTTTGAAAACCGCGGCGAAGAGGTAGGCGTTACACTCTTTCATCCACACGGACAGATTTATGCATATTCATATATTCCTGCACGAGTGGAGAAGATGTTAGAAGTTGCTAAGGCTCATCATGAAGAGACTGGTCGAGTGCTCTTTGATGATGTCGTTGCTCGCGAATTACGCGATGGTGATCGCATCATCGCTAGAAATGAACACTGGGTGGCATTTGTCCCATACGCTGCCAGATACCCATTCGAGATTCACGTTGCCCCCCTTTCTCCTGTTGCAGATTTAGCTAGCCTTTCAGCAGAACAAGCTGATGCCTTCCCAGCAATTTCAATTGAAGTGATGAAACGTCTTGATGGAGTCTTTGGAATAGCGATGGCTTACATCGCAACATGGCATCAAGCACCGGTGCGTGAAGGACGCGAGTACTTGCGTCTACATTGGCAGATTGCAAGTGTTCGCCGCGCCCCTGGCAAATTAAAGTATTTAGCAGGTAGTGAGTCAGCAATGGGTGCATTCATTATGGATCTCAAGCCTGAACAATCTGCCGGACAATTACGCGACGTACAGTTATAAATGTCAGACTGGCTCGCTCCTGATGTAATCGCATCTGCCCCTGGGCGTGTGAATCTAATTGGTGAACACATTGATTTCAGCCAGGGCTTTGTTCTCCCTTTCGCTATTGAAGATCGCACCTTTGCTCGCATTCGAAAGCGTGAGGATCGAGAGATTCGCATTCGTTCGGCCCAACGCCCTGATCACCTCATTACAACTTCGCTAGATCATTTGAACCCACGAGGTGATGGGGATTGGGAGCGTTATGTCCTAGGTGTGATCTGGGCACTTAACATTCAAAGCGGTGTGGAGATTGAAATTGACGGTCACGTTCCACTCGGTGCAGGGCTTTCCTCATCTGCAGCCCTTGAATGTGCTGTCGCCTTTGCACTCAATGAGTTATTCGCATGTGGCTATTCGCGTAAAGAGTTAGCGCTCCTGGCACAGAAGGCGGAGAACGATTACGTAGGTGTTCCGTGCGGCATCATGGATCAATCTGTCTCCCTTATGGCCAAGTCAGGTTCCGCGCTTTTACTTGATTGCCGCGATCTTGACACACGCTTAGTGCCATTTGATTTGGCAGCCTCTGGTCTGCAATTGCTCATTATTGATACTCAGGTTCAGCACGCGCTCGTTGATGGTGGATATGCCCAGCGCCGACAATCGTGTGAAAGTGTTGTTGCAAAACTAGAAATTGCCTCACTTCGAGATTTATCACTGAGTGCACTCGATAGTGCACAAGATCAGATAACCGCCGAAGAGTACAAACGAGCACATCACGCTGTAACAGAGATTGCTCGCGTGCTGAAAGCAGTTGATGCCCTCACAGATAAAGACTTCACAACTTTAGGTCAATTGATGAGCGCATCCCATCACTCACTTCGTGATGATTATGAAGTCTCCTGCCCTGAACTTAATTGCGCAGTAGAAACAGCGATCTCACATGGTGCCATTGGTGCGCGAATGGTCGGTGGTGGTTTTGGCGGAAGTGCGATTGCCTTGGCTGATCAGGCAAAGATTGCTGAGATCGAAGATGCCATCAGAGTCTCATTTGCTTCCACAGGATTTCATGCCCCTCGCTTCTTCACATCACTTCCCAGTGATGGCGCAAGAATTGAACCGCTTACTTAAATTTCACCGCGATCAAGTCCTTGTAATACTTCTACCGCCCTCTCTTTCAACTCAGGTAAATCCGAGAGTCGCTTAATTCCAAAGAGTTGTTGGCTCATCCGGTGATTCTTAGCAAAGTCCTCACGGTGGCGATCAAGAAAATCCCAGTACAACGTTGTAAATGGGCAAGCCGTATCACCCACGCGTAACTTGGGGTTGTATGCACAGCTCTTGCAAAATGTACTCATGCGCGAGATGTAAGCACCACCTGCTGCATAAGGTTTTGTCATCATCGCTCCCCCATCTGCATGCAGTCCCATTCCAATGACATTGGGGACCATCACCCACTCAGAGGCATCGACGAAATTCTCACGCATCCAATCAAGAAATTCTTGAGGATTGCTCCCAGTGATCAACGCTAAATTACTTAAAACCATGAGTCGTGGAATGTGATGAACCCACGCGCGATCCTGGATATCGCTCACAATAGATTTCACACAATTCATAGATGTCTTACTCGGATCGGTAAAGAGTGGCAGCAGGGGACGATTAGCGTTCAACTGATTATTTTCTCGGTAATCTTCGCCGAGAAACCAATACATCCCATTTACATACTCTCGCCATCCGATTATCTGCCTGATAAATCCTTCACACGAAGCAATTGGAATTGCTCCCGAATCAAAGGCAGCAACGGCAGCCTCTATGACCTCCGAAGGATGAAGTAACCCGTTGTTGATGTAAGGGCTTAAAAGCGAATGATGAAGTGCCCAGTTATCTGTTGGCATCGCATCTTCGTAAGGGCCAAACTCAGCAAAGTGATTGTCAATGAAATTCTCGAGCGCCTTGAGTGCCCCAGCACGTGTAGTAGCCCAGGTACTTGGAGCATCAATCCCTAATTGTTTGGCAACACTGTGATCAATGTCATCGGGAGCGAATTCAAGATAGGGAGGCCATGTGTAATTCTTTGGAGGAGGCAATCGATTCTCTTTATCGAAGTTCCACGCTCCACCCACTGGTGAATTCCCCTCGACAAGTACTCCAAGACGTATCCGCTGACCACGATAAAAGTTCTCCATAAGAAAACTCTTCTGGGATGAAGCCCAGCTTTGAAAGAGAGGGCGAGGGGTAAGGAAGAAATCATTGTCGATGAAAGTCACACCGTAAGCCGATAAATTTGCACTCTGCTTGAACGAAGAAGGTTCGGCGCAGACGATAGGAAGCTCACCATATTGAGCGCGTATCTGATCTAAACCGTCAATCGTTGTTGCACTGGTTACGTACTCAACGGTGAATCCCTCAGCCCGCAGGCTTTGCGCAAAGTGTTGGGCACTTGAAATCAAGAAGTGAAGTCGCAGTAGATGCCAGGGGCGCCCCGTGGTCATGCGCGCACTTTCAACTAAAACAATGAGATCACTACGTGGATCTGCATCTTTGAGCACACCAAAGTCCCGGTGAAGATGATCAAAGGCAATGTAGAGAATACGCTTCATTACGAGCGAAAAAGCTATGTGGTGACGGGTTCGATTGAAATTACGTTAACGCCACCCATTGCCGACAACACTGTCACAAGATCGGTTGGATCTGTGCCAGGCACGGCAACAAGGAATTCGTCATAACCAACGCCATCTTTTGATTCCAAGACGCTCAATGACCGGATGTCACAACCAGCAGCACCGATTGCAGAAGCGATCGCTCCGAGTGAACCGGGTTGATCCGGCAGTGAAATCTTGAGTTGGAATAAGGCCATATCCGAACTCTACATGGATGGAGCGCTGCCAAGAGTTACCTTGAAGCTCTTACTGCCACCGTTATTTGGTAGATCGACCACAACAGTGACTGTGCTTCCTGGCGCATATGAACGAATCTTGACGATCGCCGCCTCATTGTCAGGAATTCTTACTCCATCAATTGAACGAATAATTGATCCCACTGGAATTCCAGCCTTCTCAGCACCTTCACCTGGACTTAAACGCTGAATACGAGCGCCAATCCCAGTAAATTCCACATCAAAGAAAACTCCAAGTACTGGTCGTGTTGATTTTCCAGTTGCGATGATTTCATCAATGACGCGCTTTGCCTCATTGATCGGAATTGAAAATCCGAGTCCAATTGATCCACTGACACCACCGGAAGAAAGCGTTGCAATCGCTGAGTTCACTCCGATAATTCTTCCTTGTGCATCAACGAGGGCTCCCCCTGAATTGCCAGGGTTAATGGCCGCATCTGTTTGAATGGCATTTACATACGATTCGCTACCGGCTGTTCCAGCAGTTACTGGACGATTGAGAGCCGAAATGATTCCGCTGGTCACTGTGCTGGCAAGTCCAAGTGGTGAACCGATTGCTAAGACAGGATCTCCAACAGAGACCTTAGAAGAATCACCGATTGCAATGGTTGGAAGATTTCCAGTTTTGATTGAGAGCACGGCGATGTCATACATTGGATCGCGCCCAACAATTGTTGCCGCAACTTGATCACCATTTGTAAACTCAACTCTGATTGTTCCGCCCGTTACGGCATCTTCAATCACGTGATTATTAGTAATGATAAAACTTCCATTTGCAGCGCTCTTATAAATTGAGCCAGAGCCTGTGCCGCTACCGGCTGCTGCGGTCACTGAGATTGAAACAACTGTCGGCGTGACGAGTGAGGCAATCGCTTTAGCATTCATCGCTGGCCCACCAATTTGGATCAGGGTGCGATTGGTTGGACAGGTGCCTGTTGCGGATAGGAAGAGTGCTCCTGTGCGCTTATCTGCACACGCAGCAATTGAAGAAGTGTTTTGTGTTGAAGCAACTGCGCCAACACCACCTGCGATAATTGCGCCGGCAAGAAATGCGGCTGCGAACTTTCCTGATCTCTTTAACTTCATCTGTTTCATGCCCACCATTATCGTCCTTATGGCTTAAAAGAATCTGTGAGTCAGCCTTGAAAGAGTGCTGGCTCCCTCACTTGGATTCGAACCAAGAACCTGCCGATTAACAGTCGGCTGCTCTGCCGTTGAGCTATGAGGGAATGACGTTAAGCGCTGACTCTACCTCACGTGAGCGTGTGGGCGAAAATCGAAGGCGCTAAAGCGAGCCTATCGACAACTCATGTAGCCCGCGACGAGTGGTTTCTAGGGCGACAAGGGCTGCGAAGGCGCTGTTGTACTCATCGGGATTTTCTACAGGATTCAGACGTTGCAGATTTGATTTCAGATCAGCGATCGCCCGACTAATTCCAACTTCACGAAGACGGGCAACGATACTTTCGATATAGCGAGCAGAGACTTCTCCATCAGATCGAATCGGTTCAACGGTGAGTTCTGTAAATAGCGTTTTCATCCGTTCATC
>WLHB01000017.1 GCA_009702965.1 Actinomycetota bacterium
CGCCAACGCCAACGCCAACGCCAACGCCAACGCCAACGCCAACGCCAACGCCAACGCCAACGCCAACGCCAACGCCAACGCCAACGCCAACGCCAACGCCAACGCCAACGCCAACGCCAACGCCGGAACCTTCTCCAACACCAACGCCAACGCCGGAACCTTCTCCGACACCAACGCCAACGCCGGAACCTTCTCCAACTCCTTCTCCAACTCCGACACCAACGCCAACGCCGGAACCTTCTCCAACCCCTTCTCCAACTCCGACACCAACGCCAACGCCGGAACCTTCTCCAACTCCGACACCAACACCAACGCCGGAACCTTCTCCAACGCCGGAACCTTCTCCAACGCCGGAACCTTCTCCAACTCCGACACCAACACCAACGCCTGAGCCAGAAGTAAGAGTTCCAGACTCTGGGCCAACGCCTACTCCAACTCCAACACCGGAACCAACACCAGAACCAACGCCTACTCCAACTCCAACGCCTACTCCAACGCCGGAACCAGCACCGATTGTTGTAGCGCCACCTGCGCCAGTGATCTTCTTCGTTCCTGCGCCAGCGCCAGCACCAGTATTTATTCCAGCGCCAGCTCCTGCGCCTGTCTTTATTCCAGCACCAGCACCAGTCTTTATTCCAGCGCCAGTAGTTGAAGAGAAGAAGCAGATTGAAACCGTGACTGCCATTGTTGTTCTCCCAGTTGTTATCCCACCATCTGTGCTCACAGAGCCAGCACCTGCAGAGCTAACAACCCAGAAGCAGGTGAAGGTTATTGATGCACCAGTTGTGGAGACTGCTCCCGATAAGGTGCTGACGAAAATTAGCGTGCCTAAGCTTGCAGCGTTCAAAGGCACGGGTCCATTCAAATTTGCAGTGGCATTATTCGATCAAGAAGATTCGAAAGCAATCAAAGATCCTGAACTTGCAATCGGATTGAAAGTCTTTTCACAGACGCCACAAGTCTGCAAGGTGTCAGCAACATTTAACAAGGCAACTGGAAAGTACTCAATCAGCGTCACTGGAATCTCAAATGGACAGTGCAGAATCACTGCACTCGATAAGGGAAATGACGAGAAGTTCCCTAGCGCCACAGAGATTAAACAGGCAATTACTGGAATTGCAGTTAAAAAGACTGTCTCTGTAAAGGGTGTGAAACCAACGCCTGCTCCGAAGCCTGGAATTAAGAAAGCTAGCTACAAGCCTCCAAAAGGTTAAGTCCCGCCCCTATAGTGTCGCTGTGGCCAGAATTCTTATTGCTCCAGACTCCTTTAAGGGCAGTGCCACAAGTCGCCAAGTTTCAAAAGCTTTAGCACGCGGCTGGCATGAAGTCAGAGGCGATGATGTGATCGTCTGCCTACCTTTTGCCGATGGTGGAGAAGGAACGTTAGATTGCATTGAGGAAGTTGTTGATAGTGCAATACGCATCCCAATTCGTGTGCAAGGTGCAACCGGTATGGAACACGGAGCAACGTGGTTATTAGTAAACGGTGATACGGCAGTGATTGAAATGGCTGCTCTCTGTGGAATTACAACAGTAGAGACGTTAGATCCTTTAGGTGCACACTCATTTGGATTGGGTCAGGCGATAAAGGCCGCCCTAGGTGATCAGCGTGTTAACGAGGTCTTAGTTGCAGTTGGGGGATCGGCGTCGACAGATGGTGGCATAGGTGCACTCGCAGCCCTTGGTTTTAGTTTTTTTGATAAAGATGGTGCTGCCGTGACACTTGGTGGTGGATCACTCACCGAGATTGTCTCAATCGTTAAGCCACAAGATCTTGGTCTTCCACGTCGCGGAATTAAAGTATTAGTTGATGTGCAATCACCGTTAGTCGGAGTTGCTGGAGCGGCTCATGTATTTGGCCCACAGAAAGGTGCTGATGCGCAGCAGGTAGAACTACTTGATAATGGTTTGTTGCATCTTCTTGAAGTCAGTGGAGTGGATGATCGTCCAGGTTTTGGCGCAGCGGGGGGAGTCTCCTTTGGTCTATCTACTTTTCTTGGCGCCACAATTGTGAGCGGCGTTGAAATGATTGCAGAGCTCATCGGACTCGAAGAAAAAATAAAGACGAGTGATTGCGTGATTACAGGTGAAGGGTCATTTGATTCGCAGAGCTTTAGTGGCAAGGCAGTTGGCCACGTAATCAAGGTGTCGGCCCATCATGATCGACCAGTTCTGATTGTCTGCGGGATAAATAAGAACGAATTGAATGAGAAGACCATCAGCCTTGTCGATCTCGCCCCAGACTTTGATTCTGCTATCAGCCAATGTGAACACTGGGTATGTGAGGCAGGAAAAGAGTTAGCAAGAGCCTTTAACCATTGATTGCAGCCTTTTGATCCTATACGATTTCGAAATGACGTCATCGAGCCACCCACGTATTCCAATCACCACACCATCAACTCCAGGGGAGTGGGCTCATTTAGAGCGAGAGATCATCGACAAGCTCAACGCGGCTGCGCCTGAATTTGTCGCACGTTATACGCGTAGTGATGGCTCGCTTATTTGGCGCGATGTCTGGCCAAGTATGGATGGCTCAGATGATCCATATGAAGCATTTATGAATTTAGCGCTCTTCTACAGTATCGGTGGAAGTGAAGAGGTTTATCAATTAGCGCGAAAGATGTGGGATGCGATCACGTTGCAGTGGACTGAGTACGGACAGATCTATCGTGAGTTTGATGGGTACTACGACTGGATGCATCACGGTGAGGGATATCTCTATCACTACTTCTTTGGTCTGACTAAACCAGAATCGCTGATTGATCGCCAACGCGCAGCGCGCTTTGCAAGTTTTTATACCGGAGCCGATAAAGAGGCGAAGAATTACGACCCTGTAAAGAAGCAGATGCTCTCACCACTGACCGGCAGTAAAGGTCCACGTCAAGTTGTTACCCATGAAGATTGGGAGACTCATCGCACCGTTCTCGATGATTACTTGGCGCCGTATGAAGATATTGTGAAAACAGATTTCTCATCAATGCTCTGCCACTGGTCTGACCCAGAGGTCTATGACGACTTGATCAAAAAAATGAATGAGCGAATGAATCGTGGAGATGTTCCGCTAAATCTGAACTCAACATCATTACTTACCCACGCATATATGTATTCCCACGATGAATCAATGAAAGATACTGCCCTTGATTACATCAAGGCATGGATGGATCGTCGCGATAAAAACGGCGGCATCATGCCCGATAACATCGGAACGTCAGGTGAAATCGGTGAGTTTAACGACGGTAAATGGTGGGGTGGATATTACGGATGGCGTTGGCCGCATGGCTTTATGACCATCATGGAACCGATTACCAACGCTGCTATGAATGCAGTGCTGATGACTGGTGATTACAGCTATCTTGATCTTCCACGTTCCCAATTTGATTTGATCTGGTCACTTCGCAAAGAAGAGAATGGCATTACCAAGGTTCCACACCGCCACTTTGATGCAGGCTGGGCTGATTATCGACTTCCTTCTGCTCGCCACATGATCTATATCTGGACGACATCCATGGCACATGAAGATCTTGATCGCATTATGGCCCTGCCACGCGATAACAATTGGGATGCGATCTATGTTCCTGGTGTATCTGGGGGAGAGAAAGGAACTGGGCGAGATACCAAGCATTACATTGCAAATACTTTGCCATGGTTCCAATTCGTACATGGACACCTTCCAAATTACCCAGTGGAAATTCTTCAAGCTAACCTTGAGTTGATTGCAATTCAACTTCATAAGATGCGCTCTAATACTGGAAATCCACGCAACTGGGATACCTACGATCCAGCAACTGCAGATGTAGTTGTGGGTCTTGATCTGCGCGTGCCTGGATATAACATCCACGCCTGGCAAGAATTTAACCCTGTCTACTTTGAAGGTTTAGCTCAACTGCTCTTTGGAGCACCCATGCACATTTCTCATGGTGGTTTACAGCATGGCAAGGTGCGTTACTTCGATGGGCAGAAATCACGCCCAGGGCTACCTGATGATGTAGCGGCAATGGTTGACCAAGTCAGCGCTGATGCACTTCGGGTCGTAGTTGCTAACCTGAATACAAGCCAATCACGCGTCTTAACTCTGCAGGCGGGAAGTTTTGGTGAGAACCGTTTCGATACAGTGACAATCACCGGCGACGATGGAACTTCATCAACTCACGATGTGAAATCACAATGGCTCACCTTAGATCTCGCCGCTGGATCAGGTGCGACTCTGAACTTCACCTATTCACGTTATGTAAATAAGCCAACGTATGAGACTCCATACTCATCTCGTAGCGATTGGGATCCAATCATCACTGGCCGCAATCAATGACAGTTGTCTGGACGCAATGGGGCGATCTCAATCTGCCAACTGGAATTACTCATCTACCAACAGATGGAATAGCACCTGCTGCCAGTGACTTGGATTCCATTGAGTTCTTCGTACCTCGCTATATGGGCGGCCCAGCAGCGATTGCGATGATTCCAGAGATGAAGAGCCTTAAGGTTATTCAATCTCCGAATGCGGGCGTCGATGATGTTCTTAAAATCCGCCCAGAAGGTGTGATGCTATGCAATGCAGCAGGTGTACATGATGCATCCACTGCCGAATTAGCGGTTGCTTTAGCGATCGCATCACGTCGCGGCTTTGCTGATTTTGCAGCTGATCAAGCAGAAGGACGTTGGGCACATGTGCGTAAGCCATCTCTGGCCGATTCCAATGTGGCAATTGTGGGTTATGGAAATATCGGAAAAACAATTGCTGCGATGCTCAGCAATTTTGAGGTAACAATCACTGCTTTCACACGATCAGGTAGCGATGGATCTCTTAAATTTGATCACTTCGATCGATTACTTCCCACCTTTGATGTGATTATTCTGATCGTGCCGTTGACTGAACAGACCCATCATTTGATGAACGCTCAGCGACTTGCCGCGATGAAAGATGGAGCAGCGCTGATCAATGTCGCACGCGGGCCGGTTGTCGATACAGAAGCGCTCATTGCCGAACTCAATTCCGGTCGCATAACAGCAGGTTTAGATGTAACTGATCCAGAGCCACTTCCTGCGGGTCATCCGTTGTGGAGCGCCAAGAATGTAATTATCACCCCGCATGTTGGGGGAGATAGTCAGGCATTTATTCCACGCGGTCGAAAGTTAGTTGAAGAGCAGCTAGCCAGATACGCATCTGGCCAACCACTACTTCACATTGTTGCGCAGTAAATGCCTGGTCGCTTAAAGAACCGCGACCGTATGCTTATCGATGAAGTCCCAGTCATATTCAATACATAGGCCTTCACCGACTGGTGCCATCACATATCCATCAACGATATTGAGTTGAGTCTTTGTTCCAAAGAGGAAATCATCAAATGGATACAGAGTTTCGAAGAATTCACAGTTACTGATAGCAAGTGATGGATGAAGCTGTACCTGCTCAAGACCGTGATAGATCGTTGTGTGAAGCTCACATTGGACGCCATGAGCCTCAGCCAAGTGAGCAGTCTTCATGACCGCTGTAATTCCAGCGCGCCATGAGACATCGGTACGGACGATGTCGACGATACCTTCCTTGATGCAATGTGCAACGCTGTATTGATTACCAGCGATTACTTCAGTTCCACAAATTGGAATATCAAGTTTTTCGCGAAGCTTCTTCAATCCGTTGAGATTGACATCAAGTAATGGTTCTTCTAGCCACTTGTATCCAAGACGTTCAAGTTCGCGTCCGGCCTTAAGGGCCTCTTCATACGATGCCATAATCACTGGATCTGCCATCAATGTGAAGTCATCACCGACTGCAGCGCGCACTGCGCGATAGCAAGCGATATCTAAATCAAGACCCCCAGGCGGGTGCAACTTGTAACCCTTATAGCCTTTTGCTTTTACTTCAAGTGCTTGACGAGCATAATCTTCTGGGCCATCGAGAAACATGGATGATACGTATAGAGGAACTTTCTCGCGTGCTGCACCAAGAACTTTATAGACAGGCAGATGCGCCATCTTTCCCACAATATCCCAGCATGCATTATCAAAAGGTGCGTAGGCATAGATAGGAACGTGGTTCCATCTGCGGTCATAGATTTCAAAATCTTTCATATTCTTTGCAGAGTCGTGTGCGCTGCGACCAATGAAGAACGGCTTGACCTGTGACATGGCTGCCGCCGCTGCTTTGGCATCTTGTGCGCCAAAACCAAATGAAGTTCCCTGTACGCCATCTTCGGTAGTGATAGTGACAACTGTGAAGTCAGGACGTGATCCACCTGGAAGTTTGACTGCTGCAACTGTGTCGAACTCCTCTAACTCATCGCCACCGCGACAAGCACGAATCTCAATACTTTTTATCTTGGACAGCATCGATGTCACCCTCTCTAGAAAATCCTATAGGATAAAATAGAGGCAGAATCAGGAAATTGCAAGGATATTTCAGGGTTTATTTATTTGCGGCAAGTGCTGCGGGTGAGAATCGCTTAAGCGATGACTCAATGTGAGTATGCATAGCAGCCTTTGCTGCCTTTGCATTCTGATCCAAAATTGCCTTTGCGATTGCCTCATGTTCTTTAATCGCTAATTGGCCAGATCCACTTTGGTAATACTGCTCAAAGAGATCTTGCACAAAGTCAGCACGTGATTCGCCATCGATGCGGTGAAGTTTATTGGCCATGTAGAGTCGGAATAAATGTAGATGGCAGTGCGTGCGATCATAGAAATCTGCAACCGTTTGGTTGCCTGAAATACTTGAGACCAACGTATGAAAACGTGAGTCATGCTCAGAGAGTGCTTGGAATTGATTCTCGCCCGCAAATTTAAGGGCAGTCTTGGCACTTTGCATCTCTGCCTTGAGGGCGGTCTTGCCAGTGTTATCAATGAGCTTTGCTGCCTGCTCTGCTGCCCATGGTTCGATTAACAATCTAAATTGGAAGAGATCATTGAGCTGTTTGATTGATAGAAGTTCTGTCGCCTTATAACCCTTGAGGGGCTCTTTTGCGATAAGGCCATCTGATTCAAGTCGGGCGAGTGCTTCGCGTACCGGTGTCTGAGAAACTTCTAATTGCGCCGATAGAGCATCAATATTCACACGTGAGCCAGGTGCAATCTCATGATCAAAGATCATGG
Organism: Actinomycetota bacterium; assembly: GCA_009702965.1. Lineage (GTDB taxonomy): Bacteria > Actinomycetota > Actinomycetes > Nanopelagicales > Nanopelagicaceae > Planktophila. Next base: position 7,087 of record WLHB01000017.1, read on the forward strand.
TTTTGATCATCTCGTAAATCTCATCAGAGAGAACCGAGCGACGAGGGGTGCGTTTATTGGCGCTGGCTGCAGTCTTCTTCTTTGCCACCGGTAAGACCTGCCTCTCGCCGAGGGGGAGTGGGCTACTTCGGAAGTCGAAGGCCTTGCATTCCACCATCTACAGCGAGAATTGTGCCAGTAGTTGAGGCCTGACGGGGACTTGCGAGGTAAGCAATTGCACTTGCAACCTCGACTGCAGAAACTAAGCGACCCATTGGCTGGCGGGCTTCAAGGGCTGCACGCTCAGCAGCAGGATCTGTTGCCTGCGACAAGAGGCGACCCACCCACGGAGTATCAGCAGTGCCTGGGTTTACGCAGTTCACGCGGATGCCTTCCTTCACGTGATCAGCAGCCATTGCAAGAGTGAGCGACATGATCGCACCCTTGCTCGCACTGTAGACGGCGCGCTTTGGCAGACCAGCAGTTGCTGCGATAGAACAGGTATTCACAATCGCTGGTGATTTACTTTTACGCAGAAACGGCATTGCTGCTGCGCTTACACGAGAGGTTCCGACAACGTTGATATTTAACACACGCTGCCACTCTTCTTCTTTAGCATCTTCAACTGTGCCGGTTGCTCCGATGCCTGCATTGTTTGCGAGAATATCTATAACCTGAGTTGATTTCGAAAGCTCAGCAAAGGCAGCGCTCACACTTGCTGGATCACCAATATCGCATGTAATAAATTGCGCATTAGGACTCATTGATCCCTCAGCAAGGTCTAAACCGAATACCTTTGCACCATTGTCATGGAAGTGTTGCGCTACAGCTAATCCGATTCCAGATCCTGCGCCGGTGACTACTGCAACTAGTCCTGTGAATTCACTACTCATGAGACTGCCTCATTCTTCCAGTAGGTGCCATTTGGGAAAGAGTACTCATCAATACTCGATTGGTGCATCTCTGCTCCTGCTCCTGCACGTTGTGGCGCGATGTAGTTGCCACCAGAAATCTGTACAGGATCAAGGAAGTGTTGATGTAGGTGATCAACAAATTCAACTACGCGTGAGGTGTGATGTCCTGTAACAGCGACGGCATCCCACATTGCTAGGTGCTGAACCATTTCGCAAAGTCCCACACCTCCAGCGTGAGGGCACACTGGAATTCCGAATTTGGCAGCCATCAAAATGTTTGCAAGGTTTTCATTTACTCCTGCCACACGTGTGGCATCAATCTGCATGACTGAAAAACCTTTTGCCTGTAGCAACTGCTTAAAAATAATGCGTGAACTCGCCATCTCACCTGTCGCAATAGGTGTGGGTGCAACTGCCGCTGCAATCTTGGCATGGCCCAACACATCATTTGGGCTTGTTGGTTCTTCAACCCAGCGCAGTTTGTACTCTTTCAGAGCGTTAATCCAGGTGATGGCTACGTCGACATCCCACACTTGGTTGGCATCAATTGCGATGGGGAAATTCGGTCCGACAAGTTCGCGAACTTTTCCTAGACGGCGCTGATCATCGGCGATTGATTTTCCACACTTATATTTGATCAGAGTAAAGCCGTCGTCCATCGCCTTCTTTGTGAGGTCAAGCATCTTCTCATCGCTATAGCCAAGCCATCCAGGGGAGGTGGTGTAAGCGGGAAGACCTTTGCTCCGCAAGATCTCTTCATTGCTCTTTTTCGCATCATTACCGCGATACAAAATATCGAGGGCTTCCTCTCGAGTAAGTGCGTCAGTGATATATCTAAAGTCGATTGCATCCACTATTTGTTCTGGCGTCATATCGCTCAGCAATTTCCAGAGCGGAACACCTTTAGCTTTAGCAAAGAGATCCCAGAGAGCGTTAAGGACAGCACCTGCTGCCATGTGGAAGACCCCGTAATCTGGGCCAAGCCAGCGTATTTGGCTATCGCCACTGAGCTCGCGTGTGATCTCACCGATGCGAGTGAAAGCATCATCAACACTGAGGCCTGCAATTTTTGGTGTCAGCATATTAATTGCTGCTATCTGCACATCATTTCCGCGACCGATAGTAAAGACAAGTGAGTCACCGTGAAGCCCTGGCTGATCGGTTGTTATCCGAAGATATGCAGCCGAATAATCAGGATCCTGATTCATTGCATCTGAACCATCGAGCATCTTTGAAGTTGGAAAGCGAACATCAAAAGATTCGATCGCGGTAATTTTTGGCATTACTTCACATACTTTTCTAAGCCCTTAGGAACGCCAGACTGTGCCCAGATTGTTTCGTAACCCACACCTGGCCCCTTTGGTCCGTGAACATTTCCTTGAGCATCAACTAGCGCCTCACGCTTCATCGGATTACCCCAGATCAATGATTCGTAATATGTCGTGTTCTTAATCGCCATACAGAGATGCGCACTTTCAAGGCCCATTCCATGTACCTCGGCACGCAGGTGATAAGCATCGGCCAGATGCGCAATACGCATAGCGCCAGTAAATCCACCGCGTAAGAATGTACTTGTACGAAGTGAGGTTGCAACGCCGGTGGCCGCAAAGTCTCCAGCACTCATATGTGCGCCATCTGTTACTTCACCGAGAAGTAATGGGATCTTTACGCGCTGGCCCAGCCACTTATATGCAGTAATGCTGAACTCGCGCATTGGCTCTTCATACCAGGCAAATCCGCTGTCATAGAGAGCATTACCGAGATAAACCGCATCCTCGAGATCAAATCCTGCAGAACCGTCATACATCAACGGAACATCATCGCCGACGTGTGCGCGAAGTTTTTCACCGAGTAATGCATCTTTTTTGGCATCGCCAAAGGCATGCAATTTAATTGCTGGATAGCCAAGTGCTAACGCTTGATCTGCGATGTCTAGAAATTCTTCAATGGATGAATAGGTAACGGTGGAGGCGTATGCTGGAAGTGAGTCGCGATATCCACCTAGTAATTTATAGACGGGTAGATTTGCAGCCTTTGCGCCGATATCCCAAAGCGCGACATCAAAGACGTGAGTCATATTTGGTGCAAAGCGTTCGATGCGATCGAGTTCCCAAACACGTTCCCATAAATATTCGCGCATTAATGGATCTTGGCCAATGAACTCTGACCTAAATCTGCGATCGACATAATCTTTAAAAATGACGCCACGTGGGGCCGATGCAAAACCTGTAATCCCAGCATCAGTTTCAATGACTAGCCATGCTCCGGTGCTTGAACCATCAGAACCAGGCAGGTTTTTTCGCCAGACGAAGGAGGGGGAGAAGCCAGGGCGCTCTTCCAGCACCACATCTACATTGGTGATCTTCATGGGCCAACCTTCCTTTTCTTTATAACGAGTCTGTAACGAATGGAGGGTCTGCGCCTAGAAAGGAGCAAAACTCCCAAAAGAAACTTCGAAAATACTATACGAAATAGTATTCCCGCCCCTAGTATTTTGGCAACTGGTACGACCGGCTACAAGGCGCCGTCGCCAGACTTACAGAGGGGGAATACCTTGAAGAAGAAGTACTCACTAATTGCAATCGCTATTGCGGCTGCAGTTGCAGGTACAACAGTGATGGCGATGCCAGCGCAAGCTGCTAAGCCATCAATCACAATCTGGGTAGATGCACCACGTCTACCAGGAGCGAAGTTGTACGCACAAATCATGAAGAACAAAGTAAATGTAAAAGTTGAACTTAAGGCTCAAGGCGAGCTCGTACAGAAAGTTGCACTCTTCAACCGCGTTAAAAAGGGTTGGCCAGATGTAGTTTTTGGTCCACCAAATGACGTCTCAGTGCTTCGCGATGCAGCAAACGCTCGCGCACTCAACGACCTAGCACCAGAATCATTCTGGAAAGATATGGAAGCTGGTAACAAGTGGTGTCTTGGTGAAGATGGCAAGTACTACTGTGTAAAGAACGACCTTGCACAGACAGTTCTTTGGGTCAATACAAAGTTGATGAAGGACTTTGGATACACAGTCCCTAAGACAATGGCTGATTTCGAAAAGATTGGTCTTGATCTTGCAAAGAACCACCCAGGATATTCAGTCGGAGCACTTGGTGCTCAGGGTGCGTATTCATCATGGCTATGGCCATCACAGTGCCCAGTGAACCAAGCAACTTCTGCAACTGCAGTGAAGATTGCTCCAAAATCACCTAAGTGCACACGTGCAACCACAATGATCAACAAGCTTGTTGCTGCTGGCGTTATGTCAACATCTGCACCATGGGATGCTGACTTCCTAGAGACATACGGCAAGCCAAACAAGGTTGTTATGACAATCGGACCATCATGGTTTGGTGAGTTCGTAATCCGCCCAGCAGGATCATGGGCTGTTCCAGCAGGTCAGATCACAGCGGCTCCAATGCCAATGTGGGCCGGGGAAAAGATCAACTACTCAGGTGAATGGGGCGGCGGAATTTACACAGTTTCACCTCACTCTAAGTTCCCTAAGGAAGCACTTGCATTCGCAATCTTTATGGTGAGCGACAAGCGCAACGTGGTTGATGTTAAGAACCCAGATGGCTCAAACGGTGCACCAACATTCCCAGCGTCAGCAAAGGGAAATGCACTCTGGAAGGCTAAGGTCTCTTCAGACAAGTACTACGCAGCAGATCCATATCCAGCGATGCTAGATGCGTCAAAGAAGATCTTCTCAGGTGAGAAGCCAGTTTCTTATGACTCAAATAGCGCGATGGAGGGAACATTCTCTAACGAACTCAAGAAGTCGAAAGATGCGCAAGCAGCTCTTGAGGCATTTGCAGCATATGCAACAAACCTTGCAAAGCAACTCGGTTACAAGGTAGCTACTTCGTAAGTAGATAAGTAATGGCAGAGCGCGTTGGCCAACCACAATTGGCCAACGCGCTCTGACTTACAAGAGTGAGATGTCCTAGCAGTATCAATTGAAATGTGATTTTGAGGAGAAGCCTTCAAATGGCTAAGCAGAAAAAAGTTAAAAGTAAGAACAATTTTGCAATGTGGGTGATGTTCTCCCCATATCTATTTTTACTCATAGCATTTGGTCTCATCCCAATCATTATGGCCATTCTCGAGGTTCCGCATGAGTCGCGTGTGAACCCAGATGGCGGGTGGGATGCATTTCTTATCGTCCTCCAAGATTTCCGCTTCTTGCCTGCGGTCCGTAACGTTCTTGGATTTATGGCAATTTTCGTACCAACAACAATTCTTTTCGTAATAGTTATGGCGTTGATGCTCGATGTGAATCCAACTAAATGGAAGAAGTGGCTGCGCATGGCCTACATCGTGCCTGCTGCAATCTCGGGCGCTGTGGCGGTTCTGGTCTGGTATGCACTCTTGCAACCAGCATTCTCACCTATTAAAGAGCCGCTTTCGTGGTTCGGACTTACCACGAGTGATCAAATTTGGCAGACCGAGAAATTGGTTTATATCTTCGCGGCCATGGCATTTTTTGCAATTGCCGGTAACTGGATCCTGATTCAATTTGGTTCTTTGCAATCAATTTCAGGAGAAGTAATTGAAGCTGCGCGCGTAGATGGCTGTTCAGCCTTTCAAATTGCTCTCAAAATTAAGTTGCCGCTCATTAAGAAATACATTGTTTACATGGGCGTGCTTATCTTTGCTGGCGGTCTTCAAATCTTCGTTGAGCCACAACTGATCGATAGCGGTATCTACTCTGGTATCGCAGAATCATGGTCACTAGATCAATTGGCATTTGAACTTGCATTCACCACTGGAGACTTTGGTGGAGCATCCGCTCTTTCTCTTATGCTCCTGGTTCCTAGCCTGCTGGGAGCCCTTGTGGTCATCTTTAAGACTGACATGTTTGAAGAGGCAGAAGTAAATAGCAACAAGAAGGTTGAGGCGTAATCCATGTTGAAGAATCTTGAACTTATGTCGCGAAAGACAAAACTTCGCCAGGAGAGCCGTTTCTGGACGTACATGGTCAACGGTTGGCTCATCTTCTTTGCCATCGTCAGTATCATTCCAATGATCTGGCTCCTTCTTGCGCCAAGCAAGGAAGATGCAGATATCACCAATCGCCATCCGCTAGCTTTCGGAAGCTTTGGAAATTACGTCAAGGCGTGGAATAACCTGCAATTTTTTGATAACGGTGTGATGTTTACCTGGGTCGTTAATTCACTCTGGTACACCGCGTCGATCGTCGTGCTTGCGACAGTAACCGCCTCTATGGCAGGTTTCGTCCTCTCAGCATCTAATATTCGCTTTAAGCGTTCATTCCTCATCTCGACCTTGATCACCATGCTTGTGCCACCTATGGCACTTGTCGTTCCTATCTTCGTATTGATGGATGCTATTTCGCTGATGGATAGACCAATTGCAGTAATTCTGGTTTCTTCCCTATATCCATTTGGTGTCTTCCTTTCATACATCTATTACACAACGACAATTCCGAAAGAGTTATATGAATCTGCTCGCCTTGATGGGTGTAATGATTTCCGACTCTTTACAAAGATCGCGCTGCCACTGTCTTGGCCATTGATCTCACTCCTTGCCTTCTTCGCCTTTATCGGCAACTGGGCAAATTACTTTCTTCCCTACATCCTTTTGCCATCGAGTGAGAACTTCACCTTGCCGATTGGTCTCGGCTTCTTGTTCTACTCAACTCCGGCAATCAACCCAGGGGTAGGTGCAACATCTGTGCCAATCTACAAACCTGAAATTGCACTTGCGGGTGTATTGATCGCTGTGCCGATCATGATCGTCTTCCTAATCTCCCAGAAGCGCCTCGTTCGAGGAATGCTCGCTGGCTCAATCAAAGAGTAGGTACTGATGATGGACCAAAAGGTCTATCCATTTAGCGCAGGAAACCGCACCATGTCTGATCTCTTGGGCGGTAAGGGAGCTAATCTCGCAGAGATGGCAACTCTAGGCATTCCAGTACCTGATGGTTTCACGATCACCACTCGTGTCTGTCAAGAGTATTTGCGTACTGGTGGTCTCACTGATGATCTTCTCGAAGAGATCGATAAGGCGATCATTGATTTAGAGAAGAAAATTGGAAAATCTTTTGGCGATCCAAATAATCCGCTTCTAGTTTCAGTGCGGTCAGGTGCGAAGTTTTCCATGCCGGGAATGATGGAAACCGTTCTTAATGTGGGAATGTCCCCTGAAGTTGCGGCAACTCTTGAAAAGATCACTGGAGATAGTCGCTTTGCGTGGGATTCATACCGCAGATTCATTGAGATGTTTGGCAAAACAGTCTGTGAAATTCCATCTGAGAGTTTTGCAAAAGTTGCAGAGCCACTGATTAAAGCGGCAGGCGGAAAGACAATAGCCGATCTTGATGGCCCAGGACTTAAGGCTGCAGGGGATGCCTTTATTCAGGTAGTAGAAAAACATACCGGGCTACCTTTTCCTTTCGATGCTCGCTCACAATTAACCAGAGCAATCGAAGCAGTATTTCACTCGTGGAATTCAGAGCGTGCCCAGCTCTATCGCCGCCGCGAACGCATAAGCGCTGACCTTGGTACTGCCGTGAATGTCCAGGCAATGGTCTTTGGAAATATTGGAGAAACATCAGGTACAGGCGTCTGCTTCACACGCGATCCTGGAAGTGGCGCACCGGGTGCCTACGGTGATTATCTTCCACGCGCACAAGGTGAAGATGTTGTTGCAGGAATTCGCAACGCTTTCCCACTCACGCATCTTGGTGTTGTAAACCCTGAAGCATTTGCAGAACTCAATCGCATCATGGCGTTATTGGAAGATCATTATCGAGATATGTGCGATATCGAATTTACTGTTGAACAAGGAAAACTTTGGATCTTGCAGACTCGTGTAGGTAAGCGCACTGCAGAGGCGGCCTTTAAAATTGCTACACAACTTGTTGATGAAGGCTCAATCACAATGGATCAAGCGCTCACCCGCGTCAACGGTGAACAACTCGTCCAGTTGATGTTTCCACAATTTGATAAAGCATCTGCACCTAAAGAACTCACTCGCGGAATCGCAGCATCTCCTGGCGCAGCAGTAGGTTCCGTGGTCTTTGACCCACGAGATGCCGCAGACCAAGCCTTGGCTGGAAAGAAAGTTATTCTTGTCCGCCGCGAGACTAACCCAGATGACCTTGTTGGAATGGTTGCCGCACAAGGCATTCTGACTGCTCGTGGTGGAAAGACATCACATGCTGCCGTGGTTGCTCGCGGTATGGGTCGCCCAGCTGTCTGTGGGACAGAGAGCATTGAAGTCAATGTGGATGAGAAATTCTTTACCTGTGGTGATGTGAGAGTTCACGAAGGTGATCTCATCTCAATCGATGGAACAACCGGGGCAGTTTTCTTAGGCGAAGTAGCAGTCGTTCCCAGTGTTGTTACTGAATATGTACAGGGAATCGTAGATCCTGGTGCGGCAACATCTACTGCACTGATTAAGAGTATTCATCGCATTATCACTCATGCAGATAGCGTCAGACGTATGTCTGTTCGAGCCAATGCAGATACTCCAGAAGATGCTGAAATCGCACGGCGTATGGGAGCACAAGGCATTGGACTCACACGCACTGAGCACATGTTCTTGGGAGATCGTCGTGTTCTCGTTGAAACATTGGTTCTTGCAACAACTGATGAAGAGCGCACAGAAGTTCTTGCAGAGATGGAGAAACTTCAATTCAGTGACTTCGTCGGTATCTTGCGCGCGATGACAGGATTGCCTGTCACGATACGACTGCTTGACCCACCTCTTCATGAATTTCTTACTGATCAAGCAAGTTTGGCTGTTGATATCGCACTCACGCAAGAGCGGGGTGAAGCAGTCGATGAACGTAAGTTGGCCCTTAACCGTGCAGTAAACCGTCTACACGAATCTAATCCGATGATGGGCCTTCGCGGTGTGCGACTTGGTGTATTAATTCCAGATCTATTCTCAATGCAGGTACGCGCTCTTACTCGTGCGGCACTTCACGTACGTGCCCAGGGTTATGATCCGCAACCTGAAATCATGATTCCGCTTGTTGCTTCCCAACGCGAGCTCCTCTACTTCCGATCTTCCCTTGAGACCGAGGTCGCTCGTGTTCTTGAAAATGCAGGGGAGCAGATGCACATCAGCATCGGTAGCATGATTGAAACTCCACGTGCTGCAATTACTGCTGCAAAGTTGGCTGATTACTCTGACTTCTTCTCATTTGGTACCAACGATCTCACTCAGTTGACGTGGGCATTTAGCCGCGACGATGTTGAATCATCATTTTTGCCGCGCTACCTTGATCTTGAACTTCTTCCCTTTAGCCCCTTTGAATCACTCGATCAAGATGGCGTTGGCCTCTTGGTAAAAATTGCCTGCGATGAGGTCCGCACTGTTAACCCAGAGATGAAGCTCGGTGTATGCGGCGAGCACGGTGGAGATCCACGCAGTATTGATTTCTTCCACCACGTGGGCCTTGATTACGTCTCTTGCTCACCATTTAGAGTCCCAGTGGCACGACTTGAGGCTGGGCGCGCTGCAGTCAGTGACCATGCCACGACAGGAAGTGCATAGTGAGGCATAGTGACAAGGTAACTCTACGCACGGGTGTTGAGATCTCGCGCCTTTCACTTGGAACAGCAGCCATTGGCGGGCTCTACACATCGGTCAGCGATGAGGACTGCACAGAAACAATTCTTACTGCAGTTGATAACGGTATTAACTTTATTGATACCGCGCCTCACTATGGCAAAGGAACATCCGAGCGACGTATTGGGCGAGCACTTGCCGGCCGTGATCGTTCCACATTTGTCATTTCAACAAAGATTGGTCGCCTATTAGTTCCATCGACTACCGATATTGATGATTTCTTTATGGATGCCGATAACACAGTCGAGCGAAAGTTTGACTTCAGCGCATCTGGGGTTCGTCAATCTCTTGAAGGTTCACTCGAGCGTCTTGGTATGGATAGTGTGGAAGTTTTATTTATTCACGATCCAGATGAAAATGCAGATGCGGCAATCATCGAAGCCTACCCAGAGCTAGACCGTATGAGATCTGAAGGAATCATTAAGGCAATTGGTGTTGGCATGAATCAATGCGAAACACCCACTCGGGTCATCAAGGAAACTGATATCGATATGGTTCTCATCGCTGGGCGATACTCGCTTCTCGATCAACGAGCACTTATTGAATTGCTTCCAACGGCCTTAGAACGCAATGTAGATATCATCGCAGCCGGAGTCTTTAACTCAGGAATTCTTGCCAATCCAGTAAAAGGTGCGACCTATGATTATGTGCCGGCAAGTGATGAACTCCTCGCAAAGGCAGTGAGAATTCGTGAGGTACTCGATGGGCATCAGGTATCACTTACCAGTGCGGCTCTACAATTCCCTCTTCGCCACCCTGCGGTGAAATCAGTTCTTGTGGGTTGTCGTAGCGCAGCAGAGGTAAAAACAAATATTGAAGCATTTAATACGCCCATTGAAAATAAGGTCTGGGATGATCTTGTCAGCGTTCTCTAATTATCCTATAGTATTTTCATGGCCTTAGACCCGCAAGTATCTGCATTTCTTGAATTGGCAAAGGCGGCAAACCTTCCTGACATTAGCGTTCAGGGCCCAACGGTTGCTCGAGGATATTCTCACGCCCAACCTGATCTAGGTGGTGAAATCAATCCTTCAGTAAATATCTCAATTGAATTCTTTACAAGTTCGACGGCAGATATTGCAGTTGCAATCTATACACCGCCAGCATCATCGGCGGCAAAGAGAGCAGGGCTTGTCTACTTCCACGGCGGTGGCTGGGTAATTAATTACATTGCAAAATATCACGCGCAGATGGCGGCGATGGCGATCAAGACTAATTCGATCATTGTCTCTGTCAATTATCAGAAAAGCCCAGAGCATAAATTCCCGATCCCATTTAATGATTGCTATGAAGGCCTTGAATGGACTGTGGCTAACGCTGATCGTTTAGGAATTGATGTCACACGTCTTGGTGTTGGTGGAGATAGTGCTGGGGGGAATCTCGCATCTGCTGTCGCGCTAGCTGCTCGTGATCGCGGAAAGATTGAGATTGCCTATCAATGGTTGGTCTATCCATGTAACGGCCCTGAATTTGTTGACGCTCCTGATGTTCCCAATGCCGATGGTTATGGTTTGACTCAACGCGGTATGAAGTGGCTCTGGGAGATGTACCTCAACGGTGAGAGCGATAGAAGTAATCCTTACGCCGTTCCCCATGCTGCGAAATCTTTTGAAGGCTTGCCACCAACAATTATGATCACAGCCGAGTACGACGTTCTTAAGGCTGATGGTGTTGCATATTATGAAAAGCTTAAGGCTGCTGGCAATGATGTGGTCTATAAGGATTGTCCGGGAATGATTCATGGCTTCTTTAATCTTGGAAAGTACATTGATGAGGGCATCACGATTCGAGATTGGTTTGCAGAGAACATTCTGCGCGTTGTGGGCAAGTAATGTCTCTTATCCATCTCAAAGGAATGACGTGGGATCACGTTCGCGGTCTTGATTGTCTGGTTCAATCCAATGATCTGCTTATTGAAAAGTGTGGCATCTCGGTCACATGGGATGCACGCTCGCTTTTAGCCTTTGGTGACCAACATATCTCTGAGTTTTACAACGATTACGACCTCATGATTATTGATCACCCGCATGTTCCTGATGCGGTTCACGCCGATGCAGTTATTCCCTTCGAAGATCTAGCAACACCTTCACAGCTTGAGATTCTTTCCGAAACAAGTGTCGGGCAATCACATCACTCATATCTCTATCAAGAAAAACATTGGGCACTTGCAATTGATACCGCAGCGCAGGTCAGTGCATTTCGCCCCGATAAGGCAGATCGTTCACCAGTGTATTGGCACGAGGTTTTTGAATTAGCAAAGAAGAAGCAGCTGCTCTGGGCGCACAAGCCAGTCGATGCATTTAGTACCTTCGCAACGCTGATGGCCCAAAAAGGTAGGCCACTCGAAGGTAATGCGCACTTCATCAACCAAGAGATGGCGCTAGAAGTTTTAGAGTTTATGGTTGAACTCGCGGGTCTTGTCCCTGAATTCTGTGCGACAAGTAACCCTATTGATATTGCTGAAGTCTTGAGCGGTAGCGATGACTTTGCATATGGAGTGTGCATGTATGGCTACAGTAATTACTCACGCGATGGATTTAGAAAAAAGACACTGATTTACGATGATCTTCCATCATTTGATGGTCGCGCAACGGGCTCTCAACTGGGTGGTGCAGGGGTTGCAATCTCATCTAAGAGTAAGAATCCAAAGGCAGCGGCTGAGGCGGCAATTTTGCTCTCGATGCCAGAGATTCAAGCAACCACATATGGCCTTGGTGGGGGACAGCCAGGAAACCTGGTGGCATGGAAAGATAACGTTCTCAATAATGCCAGCCATAACTTCTTTAGAAATACTCTACGTACCTTAGAGAATGCTTGGGTTCGCCCACGTGTTCTGGGATGGCCAGATGTGCAGTACCAGAGCTCTTTAGTGATTCACAAATGTTTAGTTGAGAAGAAGGTAAGTAAAAAAGATGTCGAAGAGATCGCATCTATCTATCAAAGATATGTGAAGGAGTAAGTGATGGAGCAACTCTTTGACCAGTATCTTCTTGAATCATCGCGCACAAGCACGGGTCGCACAATCACCGAGGCCGATATTGTCTTGCATGCGGGACAAACAGGTGATTTCTACCCGCACCACATGGATGCTGAATGGTGCAAGACCCAAGAGTTTGGTCAGCGGGTGGCACATGGAACCCTGATCCTCTCTGTATCTGTTGGAATGTTGGCAGGAGAGATCAATGAAGCAGCCTTTAGCTATGGCTATGACAGGGTACGATTTATTGCGCCAGTTTTCATTGGCGACACAATCACATCAAAGGCAACCATCGTCGCCAAGAAAGATCATGCGAAGAAGCCCGATGAGTATGGAATTGTTGATGAACAGGTAACTGTGACAAATCAGCGTGGTGAAACGGTAATCGCCTTTGTACACGTCTATATGGTGAGGAAGAAATAATGCCTTGGAATTTAGATCCGCGCGTTCGTAGCGCCATGATTTCAGACTCTCTCGATGTTGTCGGGGTGCGCAATAATGCAATGGATATTCGAGTCAGCGCTCTACGTCCCGGTATGCGGGCAGTA
>WLHB01000018.1 GCA_009702965.1 Actinomycetota bacterium
AACGTTGTCGGAGAACATTTTCGCAAATGAGTTTGTCGAATACTCGTGTGTAAGAGATTCGGAACTGAGAAAACGATAAACACACTACGCCCGTAGAAGCCCTATTTTAATTCCGAAGGACCCGGGTTCGATTCCCGGCACCTCCACCATGCTTTAAAGATTAGTCAGTTTCCGAATTCAGGGTTCCGAAGCACCATACTCGAACGATTAATCAGAGTTCTGAAGCACCAGGAGTACCTGGTGTTCCTCTCCGATTGAACTTGCCAATTTGATATTCGAGTCTGATTGCAATCACATTGAGAATCACACCTGAGATAACCATCAGAGATGCGATAAAGGGAATTCCGCTAAAGAGCACGAGGAATCCCATCACGGTTCCGACAATCGCCAAGAGCGTGATCAAAGCGCGTCGTGCATACCAAAGAGCCGGAACCTTGAGTGTGGCTTTCCAGATCGGATTAATTGTAAGAATAATTCCGATCGGACCACTAAACATAACAATAGCCAGAATGATTGAAACGACTAAGGCGAGAGATTCCATATCAGCATATTACTCGTAGAGTTTGCATGAGTCTGTCAGTTTGTTCCGTAGAGGGATTGGCAATTCTTCAATCCAGTAAAGCATTGCGCTGCAGTTTCCTGTCACCTGGCTATGAAGGAAGATATTCCCATTCTTCGGCAATAGCGGCGAAGATATACATATCTACCTGGCGACCATCATCGCGCGAGATCTTTTTCTTAAGCAATCCCTCGCGCTCATACCCTGCTGAGGTAAGCAACTTGGCAGAGGCAACATTATCTACATCAACCATCGCTTCAATTCTCTTGAAACCAATCGTGGCAAAGCCGTAATCGGTAAGCATCTGGACTGCCGTTGTTGTGATCGATTTTCCGCGCATAGATTCACTCGTCCAGTAACCGATCTCCCCAACGCTGTTTTTCACACTCAGCGAATGAAAGGAGATGGTCCCTGCAAACTGGCGGTCATCACCGTTTCCATATTCAACTACAAAAGGAAGTTCTCGCTGAGTTCGAAGTGATGCGTCAACTCGCTGCACATAATCAAGGGCATGTGCCATCGAATAATCGGAACTAATTGCGGTGAATCTAGGAATCAGTGGATCTTGGCATCCATCAAAGACGGCTTGGGTGTCATCAAGATGCGGTTTTCTCAGCGTGATGAGTCCACGAGTAAGTGTGGGTACTTCAGTGGGCCACCAAATCATGAGTGGCGCTACTAGCCGATAAGTTCTGCGCTGCGCGCCTTGCTTGGATCATGGTTGCAAGAGAGATTTGAATCTAAGTCGGCGCATGCATCACAGAGAAGAATCAGTTGGTGACATGAGGCAGTGTTGCAATTCCTGAATTGGTTGGTTGCCGCTTCACACTTTTCACACTTGCCAATGACCTTTGTGTGGTCTGAGAAATCCATCTTCATTCGTGAATCAAAGATATAGAGAGAGCCTTCCCAGAGACCGTCGTCACCAAAAGCGTTGCCATACTTAACGATCCCACCATCAATTTGGTAGACCTCTTTGAAGCCGTTCTTAACCATAACGGCAGAGAGAATTTCGCAACGGATACCGCCAGTGCAGTAAGTAACGACTGGCTTATCCTTGATGTGATCGTACTTTCCGCTCTCGATCTCTTGGATAAAGTCACGTGATGTTGTCACATCAGGAATGATCGCATCTTTAAACTTACCAATTTCTGCCTCAAATGCATTACGGCCATCGAAGAAGACAACGTCATCGCCACGTTCTTGAACGAGTTTTTCAAGCTGATCTGGGCGTATGTGCTTACCGCCGCCAACTACTCCGTTCTCATCTACCTCAATTGCATCAGGATCACCGAAGGCCACAAGTTCAGATTTCACTTTAACGGAGAGTCGAGGGAAATCATTTCCTGTTCCCTCAGACCACTTAAAACCCATCTTCTTGAAACCAGGATAGCTACGAGTCTGGCGCACATACTTTTTAAGTGCTGCCATCTCACCGCCTAGAGTTCCATTGATTCCATGTTTTGAAATGAGAATGCGCCCGGTTAATCCGAGAGTTGTGCAGAGCTGTTTCTGCCAAAGAAGCATCGCATCTGGATCGCTAATTGGCGTGAAGCCGTAATAGAGGATCACCTTGTTGAGCTTTGGCGCGTGCTTGTTCACAGAGCAATTCTAACGCGGTGCGGGAAGGGTTAACTACCCTCAAGAATTGAGCGCACAGGAGTTTGATAGATCTTTCCGAGGGGTGAAGTCCACGTGCAGGAACCATCGGCGCGAGATTCGATCTTCCAACCACCATGAGTTTTTAATTGATGATGACGTCGACAGAGCGCGCCAAGATTATCTAGTGAGGTCGTTCCACCATCCTCCCAACTTTGCGCATGATCTAAATCAGAGAGAGCAG
The DNA here is from genome assembly GCA_009702965.1 of Actinomycetota bacterium. Classification (GTDB taxonomy): domain Bacteria; phylum Actinomycetota; class Actinomycetes; order Nanopelagicales; family Nanopelagicaceae; genus Planktophila. The sequence continues at coordinate 2,403 of WLHB01000018.1, forward strand.
CCGAACGCCTACACCCTGGGAAACGACAGGTTCTATCTCGCGCAATCAGAAAATCAATAAGACCTTGTGGAGGTTCATAAGTCTGCCTTCCATAATCTAAAAGCACGCCAGTCTGTGGATCCGTGATAAATCTTCGCCACTTCCCATCACTTGCAAGTGCGCGAGCAACTGATGCAGGAATTGCACCATATCCCGCTAATTGGCCAGGATTTTCACTTAATCCAAGCAACGTTGGAAGATCTATCGTCACATTAATTGTGATTGGCCGTCTATGGAGCACAACATCTTCAAGTTTTGACGCTAGTGCGAATCCAGCGATCGCTGTCAAAGCATCGGCACGTTTCATATCAGCGCTACGTGAATCTTTCGCAGTCGTGGGAGCATTTGCAGAAGATGAATCCGTGCGATCGCTACGAACAATAAATGCCTCAATGGCTTTCATCACTGTTTGCGCATCCTCTGCAGGCAAAATTGCGACCACAGTCGACAGTCCATCGATATCGTTATAGCAAGAGACACGGCGAGAATCTCGCGCTCTCTCAACAACTTCCTCAAATGTCTCCGGAGCAAACTTTGCGATAGCAGTACGAACCTGCTGCGCAACTTGTGATGGGGTATGAAACTCCGCATATGAAATGGCTCGCTCTTCAATTGAAAAGACTGCAAATTCACTTAATCCATCGCGTATGGCCGAAGCCGTCTCTTTCGCAATTACTGTGGCGTGGGCAGGACTGATCTCGCCCGTTGCAAGGGCTGAACATGTTTGGGGAAGATGATTGACCAAGGTTCGCGCCACATCAATGCGCATCTGCGCCGTTCCTGCAGATAATCGCAAAGCACTCGACACATCTTCGCGTTCAGATTCATCAACACCGCCAAAGGGCCCATCCGCAATCGTTGCTTCAATTCCAGCAACTGCAACAATTGCACGTTGCATGGCGGCTTGTAACCAACTAGTTTGACGTTCTAAAGCCGCTAAGTAATCAACGCGAGCAGCCGGGATAAGTGTGCGCGGATCAATTGCAATTAATCCTGTGAGTGTGGCAATACCAGGGGCGGCAGCGAGAAGCACGGCAACATCGTCTTCCTGAGAAGGAGTGAATGTGGCTGCTTGGTTCATGTGGTGATAGTGCTGGTGAGCGCTGACAAGCAAGTGAGGAAAAGATGAGTTATCCCCAGATTGGGATGGTGAAGATGAGAATCGTGCAAAATCAACTCTACGGAAGTGTTTAGCGATCCCCAGATTCTTGCATATCAGTTGGCGCACCATGCACATCGAGTACAGCAGCGGAATCACCAGCAGAATCACCCTGAAGTTTGTCGGTGCGATGCAATGGTGCCTTTGGCTTGGCATCTTCCTTATAGAGAGCTGGAATAGAGCCAAGTAGACCCTTCTGGAAATCCTCAAATGCCTGCAGTACTTCGCGCTTTGTATTCATAACAAAGGGCCCCATCCACGCAACAGGCTCTTTGATTGGTGCGCCACCCAAGATAAATACTTCAAGATTTGGTGAACGAGACTCTTGTTGCTCTGCAGCTTTGATAACAATTTCATCGCCATCGCCAAATACTGCAAGTTGGCCCATATGAATCGGTTGTGATTGTGCGCCAACAGATCCATGTCCCGCCATTGAATAAACAAGGGCGTTGTAATCGCGTCGCCATGGAAGTCGCAACTCCGCGCCCGGTGCCACAGTTGCGTGAATTAAAGTGATCGGTGTCTGAGTAGATCCAGGACCAACATGTCCATCAACTTCACCGGCAATGATTCGAATAAGTGCGCCACCATCACTAGTTGTCAGAAGTGCAACATCTTTCGCGCGCACATCTTGATATGCAGGGGGAGACCACTTCTTTGCTGCTGGAAGATTTACCCACAATTGAAAACCATGGAATAGCCCACCGCTCATTACTAAACTCTCAGGAGGTGTTTCAATGTGAAGGATTCCGCCACCGGCAGTCATCCACTGTGTGTCGCCATCTGCAATTCGTCCGCCGCCACCATTTGAATCTTGGTGATCGAAAATTCCATCGATAATGTAGGTAACTGTTTCAAAACCACGATGTGGGTGCCACGGAGTTCCCTTTGGTTCACCGGGTGCATATTCAACTTCACCCATTTGATCTAAGTGAATAAACGGATCGAGCTCTGCCAAATCAACGCCAGCAAATGCGCGGCGCACCGGAAATCCTTCACCCTCAAAACCCTGTGGCGCAGTAGTAATGCTCTTTACGCGACGAGGTTGCGCCCCTGCTGTTGTTGAGATGCGGGGAAGTACGGTGACATCGGAAACGGTTACTGCTGGCATTGTGGCTCCTTCGCTATGGTCTGAGAGTAATTTAACTTTCAACTACCAGCAACCTGAAACACCGACGCATGTAAGCGTGTGCAGGCAAACCACCCTCTCAATAACAAAGTCGATGAGAGGTAATAACTAGAGCGCTTTGAGCGCTGAAACAACCTTTGTGAGCGAAGCCTTTGCATCTCCAAAGAGCAACATCGTCTTTGGATCATAGAGAAGTTCATTCTCAATTCCGGCAAATCCTGGACGCATTGAACGCTTAAGGAAGATTACATTGGCAGCGTTTGAAACTTCCAAAATTGGCATTCCATAAATAGGACATCCTGGAGAGGTTTGAGCAGCGGGATTAACAACATCGTTTGCACCGATAACAATGGCAACATCTGTCTGACCAAATGTTGGATTCACTTCTTCCATTTCAACTAATTGATCGTAAGGAATATTAGCTTCAGCAAGAAGTACATTCATATGTCCTGGCATGCGACCTGCAACAGGGTGAATGCCGTAGGCGACATCAATTCCCTTTGAAATCATTAAGTCAGCAAGTTCGCGAACTGTGTGTTGCGCTTGTGCAACTGCCAAACCAAATCCTGGAACAATAACTACACGGCGTGCATAGTTGAGCAAGATTGCAACATCGTCGGCCGAACCACTGCGAACGGGACGATCTTCAACTGCGCCACTCGTATCTTGTGGCTTAGCGGTAAATGCACCGAAGAGTGTTCCAAAGAGTGAGCGACCCATAGCTTCAGCCATCATGCGCGTCAGGATTGTTCCGGATGCACCAACGAGTGTTCCCGCAATAATGAGAAGTGTTGAGTTAAGAACATAACCACTTGCTGCAACCGTCAAACCGGTAAATGCGTTGAGAAGTGAGATAACAATTGGAACATCTGCGCCACCAACAGGGAGTACGAAGAGAATTCCGAATGCAAGTGAGAGGCCTGCAACAACTAGAAGTGGTGTTGTTCCAAGTTCTATGACAACCCAAGCAGATGAGCCTAAAACAGCGGCCAAAGTGGCTGCGATAACGAAGCGACCGCCAGGAAAGACGACAGGGCGCGTAGTCATAAGTTCCTGCAATTTAAGGAATGTGACAATCGAACCGCTGAAAGAGACGCAGCCGACAACAACGGTAAAGACTGTGAAGATAACTACAGCCGTCGTGGCCTTATCTCCAAGGTTGAGATATTCAACAATTGCTACAAGTGCTGCAGCCCCACCACCGACACCATTAAAGAGTGCAACAAGTTGTGGCATCTGCGTCATTTGAACTCGGCGTGCAGCAGGAACTCCGATGATTGTTCCAACAGCGATCGCTCCGAGAATCCATCCTAAATTCTCTATCTCGCCGTGGAAGAAGACGACAACGGTTGCAATTCCCGCACCAAGTGCGCCAAGAAGATTTCCACGTCGAGCTGTTCGCGGATGCGAAAGTCCTTTAAGAGCCAGGATAAAAAGTACGCCGGCAGCAAGACCAATGAGGTCATAGACGAAATCGCTCATTTCTCTGCTCCCTTCTTACCCTTAAACATTTCAAGCATGCGGTCGGTAACGACGAATCCACCGATCATGTTGATAGTTGCCAAGATAATTGCAGCAATTGAGAGAGATAACTCAAGAGTCGTTGATGCGTGTGAGCAGACGATAATTGCTCCGACCAAGATCACGCCATGGATCGCATTTGCACCCGACATCAATGGAGTGTGTAGCGTTGATGAAACTTTGGAGACGACTTCAAATCCAACGAAGATTGAGAGCGTAAAGATTGAAATCACTGCAATGGCTGTGAGTTCCATTCTACTTACCTGCCTTTCGATCGACGCCAGCATGTGTGACTGCAGATCCATCGATAATCTCGTCATCGAAGTTGATATCAAATGCCAACTGACTTCCCTCAACTGAAGGCTTTGTAAGCAGCGTTAAAAGATTTACAACGTTGCGTGAATAGAGGCTTGATGCATGGAATGAGAGCTGGCTAGGTACATCTTTACCACCCCAGATACGTACACCTTTTGCTGTCGTGATGATTTCACCAGGTTTTGATCCTTCAGCATTTCCGCCAGTTTCAGCAGCAAGATCGACAATGACAGTTCCTTCTTGCATCGCATCAATCATCGCTGCTGTCATCAGACGCGGTGCTGTACGACCCGGAACCGCAGCAGTTGTAATGACTACATGTGATTTTGCGATGTATGGAGTCAGGAGCTCGCGCTGTTTTGCCGCACGTTCTTCTGTCATCTCGCGCGCGTAACCACCGGCTCCTTCGAGTGATTCAAGTTCTAACTCGATAAAGGTCGCGCCCATTGATTTCACTTCATCAGCAGAAGATGGACGAACATCGTAGGCACTTACGACAGCGCCAAGTCTGCGAGCGGTTGCGATTGCTTGCAATCCTGCAACGCCAGCACCGAGAACTAAAACTTGAGCAGGAGTAACTGTTCCAGCAGCGGTCATCAACATTGGAAAAAATCGTGGTGAGAGTTCTGCGCCAACAAGGGCTGCGCGATATCCAGCACAGAGGGCTTGTGATGTAAGGGCATCCATTGACTGAGCGCGCGAAATTCTGGGAACAAGTTCTAGTGAAAAGGCGGTAACTCCTGCCTTCACAGCTGCTTCAACACTCTCGCGCTGGTTAACAATAGAAAGGAATGAAATTGTTATTGCACCCTTTTTTAGCGTTGCAATCTGAGCGGGGGTCAAGGCGGTAACCGAGAGAACAACATCTGCACTCTTGAGAACATCACCACTCACGATCTGCGCACCGGCTGCCTTATATGCATCATCGTTTGCTTGTGCGCCAAGACCGGCACCTGATTCGATCGCGACATCAAGGCCGAGTCGAGTTAACTTATTTATGATGTCGGGAACAAGAGCTACTCGTAATTCGCCATCGCGAATCTCTTTTGGGACGGCTACTAACATGGGGTAAAGAGTACTTAGTTACCCTTAAGTTCTCCACGCGAAGCGTGATAAAGAATCGACTGAATCGTTGTTCTGCGATGAAATGCCTGACGCCAGATGACCGAACGAGGCCCATCGATCACATCTGCCTCAACTTCTTCACCCCTGTGTGCGGGCAAGCAATGCATGAAGATGGAATCTGGTGCTGCGAGGTTCATCAGCTGAGAGTTGATTGCATACGGTGAGAGAGCCTTGATTTTTGCTGACCGCTCGGACTCTGGATCGCCCATAGACATCCAGACATCTGTATAAAGAACGCTCGCATCACGCGATGCTGCCTCTGGATCATGAAGCACCTCAACGCGACCGCCTGTCTTTGCTGCAATTGCTTGTGCACGTGCAATCACTTGCGAATCTGGAGACCACGAACCTTCGGGAGTTGCTGCAACAACATGTGCTCCCATTATCGCGCCCATGATTAACCACGCATGAGACATATTGTTTCCATCGCCGAGATAAACAAATTTTCTACCAGTTATATCACTTCCAAAATTCTCACGAATTGTTAACCAGTCGGCGAGCAATTGAGTTGGATGATCATCATCGGTAAGAGCGTTGATCACTGGAATAGTTGCATGCGCTCCGAGTTCATCAACATCAGATTGAGCAAAGGTGCGAACAATCATCGCAGAGCAATATCCACTGATTATTTTGGCGGTATCTGCAATTGTTTCACCGCGCCCCAGTTGGAGGTCATCTCCGCGAAGAAAGATCGGTGTTGCGCCTAAGTGGGCGACTGCAGTCTCTGAAGCCAAGCGAGTACGAGTCGAGGGCTTGGTCATATAGATTGCAACACTTTTATTTGCTAGCGCATCGCGGGATCTCAGCGGATTAGAAGCAAATTCTGTTGCTGTTGCCAGAAGCATCTCAATATCATCGCGAGATAAATCTTGCGTGCGTAGTAAGTCCTTCATCGCGAAATTGTATCGGCAACCAGTATCCTTGGGTACATGGGTTTATTTTCACGTGGCAATCGAGGGCTTTCTCTCGAAGAAGACTCCGACCTTCTTACGCGCCCAGAACTCGAAGATGATGAGGGCGGTCATGATCGATACGCGCATTACATCAAGAAAGAGAAAGTTGTTGAGTCCGCAGTAACGGGTAAGGCTGTCAGAGCCCTATGTGGCAAAAAGTGGGTCCCCACTCGCGATCCTGAGAAGTATCCAATCTGCCCGACATGTAAAGAAATTTACGATTCTCTTCCTCGTAAAAAAGAATCGGAATGAAGCGCAGATACTCGCTGAGAATATTTCTAGCGATCCTCCTTGTTGCTATCCCACTCGCTCATGTGGAGGTCGCACGAGCTGAAAATCCACCGAGAAAAATTCTTACCGGATGGCTTCCTTACTATTCTATGAAAACATATCTACCAGCAGTTCTCGCAAATGCAGATTTGATTAAAGAGATTATGCCCTTCTGGTACACACTGAGATACGACAGTAAAACTAAGAGACCTGTTGTTGTTGATGTATACAAAACTGCCAATCCAAGCGTTCCAATTGCTACACCACTGACAGCGCTGCGAAATGCTGGAATGACAATTATTCCAACAATCACCGATGGCACAGACAAGATGATGCTAGCGAATTTGATATCAAAACCTGTATCAAGAAAACAAGTTGTTGATGCAATTATGGCAACGGTTGCATCTCAAAATTATGATGGAATCGATCTTGATTTTGAAGGTTTCGCATTCATTGACTCACCATCGACCTGGAAAGCCACAGCACCAAATTGGGTTCTCTTTATCAAAGAACTGAGCGCCGCTCTTCGTGCGCAGAACAAACTCTTATCTGTCACCACACCTTATGTATTTAATCCTGCCGAGAAGCAGAAAGGTTATTTCGTTTATGCATGGGCAGATATAGCGCCCTTCATTGATCGCCTTCGAATTATGACCTATGACTACTCAACATCACGTCCAGGTCCGATTGGCCCAATAGCGTGGACAGAAAAAACTGTGAAGTACGCAATTTCGATAATGCCAGCATCAAAGGTTTATCTGGGACTTCCCGGTTATGGAAAAGATTGGGTAACAAAAGTCGAAGGAATATGTCCGGCAAATCTTGCGAAGGTGATTTCACCTTCTGCTAAAGCGGGAACTTTTCTCATGCGTGATGCGGCAAATATTGCTGCAACGTACGGCGCGGTACCTATTTATGATGAAAAGTTCGGCGAAGTATCGTTTTCATATAAGCGCGAATACACAGGCCAGACAAGCAGCGGGCTTTCAACAACATGTACTGCAAGCAGAACTGCATGGCATCAGAATGCTCAAAGCTTCTCAGAACGTGCAAAACTCGTTGCTAAGCATCAACTCGGAGGCGCAGCGCAGTGGGTGATTGGCCAAGAAGAACCTCTTGCAATGGTGGCTATTCGCGAGGTCGCACGATCAATTGCTCCGGCCCAACTTCAATCAACCCTTGCATCTTCAAAGACAGAAATTTCCTATGGCAATCCAATTACGCTCTCTGGAAAAATCACTTTGAAGGATAACTCTCCTGTTCCATCTCTACCGTTCTCAGTTGAAGGAACATATCCTGATGGTTCGGTGCGGGTTCTCACCACAGGTGTAACCGCAGTTGATGGCGGATATTCTCTTGCGATCCTGATTGGTAAATCTGTTGCTATTCGCGTTGTTACCGAAGCCTCATGGGAGCGTTCTGCATCTGCAACACCACCGATCACAGTGAAAGTCTCACGAAACCTCATCATCGACCCACCTACATCAGTCAGAGCGGGCACAGCATTTACTATCTCTGGGGTTGTCTTGCCGCGAACGGCGGGTGCAACTCTTACTCTCAGCACAGCATCAGGGAAAGCAATTGGCGCTGCCGTGATTACCGATGATCAAGGCGCATTCACATTCGCAATCCCGGCACAAGCTCGCGGTATCAACGCCTATCAAATTGGGATTGCCGGCGATGACCAGTGGCCACTTCTGAAGAGCGAAACATTCTCTATCATTATCAGGTGATGGTTAAGACCGCGACAAACATTGAAGAAGAGATTGCTGCGATTTTTTCGGGCAATACTCCGTGGGTCACCATTGTCTGGGATGACCCTGTAAATCTCATGACCTACGTGACCTATGTTCTAATGGAGTTATTTGGTTATTCGCGTGAGAAGGCGCATGAACTCATGATGAAAGTTCACACAGAAGGCAAAGCAGTAGTTTCAACAGGAACGAGAGAAGAGATGGAGCATGACGTAGCACGGCTCCACGAATACGGATTATGGGCAACGCTTCAACGAGGCGATGAAGGTCTATGAGCATTGAAAAGGGCTTTAAGCGCCATGGTTCACATTCTTATGTGGCTCATTTTGATGAGAGCGAGAAAGAGGTCTTGCTTAATCTGATCGAGCAATTAATTGAGCTGCTCGCAGAGCGAGTCGATCATGGACATGAAGATCCACTTGCTGCAATGGTCGGAATCACATCGCACGATTCACTTCCAGATGATGAAGTTCTCCGCCGGTTACTTCCAAATGCTTACGCTGATGAAGTTCAATCAAGTGAGTTCAGGCGTTATACCGAATCAACTCTTCGCGGCAAGAAGCAGGCACATGCAATGTCTATGCGAATGCATTTAAAGAGTAGTGATGATGGAATAGTTGATCTTGATCATGACAATGCGAATGCATGGCTGGGTGCTCTTAACGATATTCGCCTGGCACTTGGTGTGAGATTGAAAGTAGAACAGAATTCTTCTGAGCAATTAGAGTTGTTGCCACCCGATGATCCAATGCGCGGGGTTTATGCCGTCTACACATGGCTAGGGTGGATGCAAGAGTCTTTACTAGATGCACTCATGGATGAGTAAAGCGGTACTATTCCTTCGTGCTTGAGATTTCACAGAACTTTGTTGATGCAATCATTGCTCAGTCGCGAGCGGAATATCCAGATGAATGCTGCGGCGTCATCCTTGGTCCAACAGGTTCTGACAAGGCAGCACGATTGAAGCCAATGATCAATGCAGCCCATAGCCCTACTTTTTATGAATTTGATTCAAAAGATTTACTCGCTCTTTATCGTGAGATTGATGACAATGATGAAGAGATTGTCGTGATCTACCATTCGCACACAGAGACCGAAGCCCGCCCTTCTCGGACTGATATCGCCTATGCCTCAGAGCCCCTTGCGCATTACGTTCTAGTTTCTACACGCGAAGAGATTGCACCTGCAATAGAATTTCGTTCTTTCCGTATTATCGATGGCGTCGTGACCGAGGAAGAAGTTTCGATTACCGTATAGAGGATTTCTTCGTCATAATTACCCCATGACAATTGATGTTCGAATCCCAACAATTCTCCGCCCCTACACCAAGGACCAGAAGAGCGTTCAAGCAACTGGTTCTAGTTTGGGCGCACTCATTGCCGATCTCGATCTCAACTATGCAGGTCTCGGTGAAAGACTTCTCGAAGATGGCGCGCTTCGCCGTTTTATCAATATTTATATCAACGATGAAGATGTTCGCTTCCTTGGCGGTTTGGACTCCCCAGTAAAAGATGGTGATTCGGTAACAATTCTGCCTGCAGTTGCTGGCGGTTAACTAGGTGGCTCGTTTTGATTCACTTGCAGACTCTGTAGGGCATACGCCCTTAATTGGTCTTCCACGTTTATCTCCATCACCAAACGTACGACTCTGGGCGAAGATGGAAGATCGCAATCCAACTGGATCAATTAAGGATCGCGCCGCACTCTCTATGCTGGATGCAGCAGAAGCCAGTGGTCAACTCAAGCCAGGTTCGACAATTTTGGAACCAACAAGTGGCAATACGGGAATTTCTCTCGCGATGGCTGCAAAGGTTCGTGGATACCACTTGATTTGTGTGATGCCAGAGAACACGAGCCCAGAACGTAGACAGTTATTGGAGATGTGGGGAGCGAAGATAATTTCTTCTCCAGCAGCTGGTGGTTCTAATGAAGCAGTCAGAGTTGCTAAAGAGTTATCTCTAGCAAATCCTGAATGGGTATTTCTCTACCAATATGGAAATCCAGCAAATACTGCTGCTCATTACAATTCAACTGGTCCTGAAATTTTTGCAGACCTACCAACAATCACCCACTTTGTTGCAGGACTTGGAACAACTGGAACATTGATGGGTGCAGGACGATATCTACGCGAGCAGAACCCTGATATTCAAATCATTGCAGCCGAACCGCGTTATGGTGAATTGGTCTATGGACTTCGAAACATTGATGAAGGTTTTGTTCCTGAACTTTATGATGCATCAGTACTTACACGTCGCTTTTCTGTTGGTGCAGAAGATTCTGTGCGCCGCGTTCGTGACCTTCTCGATATCGAAGGAATATTTGCAGGAATTTCAACTGGTGCGATTGTGCATGCAGCGATCGCAGTTGGTAACGAGGCACTTCGCGATGGCAAGAGCGCCGATATCGCCTTTATAGTCTGCGATGGAGGATGGAAATATCTCTCCACTGGCGTTTATGGATCCAACGTGGAACAAGCGACGGAGGGGTTAGACGGTACTCTTTGGGCATGAGTTCGGCGCCAATAGGTATCTTCGATTCTGGAGTCGGCGGTTTAACCGTCGCTCGCGCAATTCTTGATCAGCTACCCAATGAATCCACAATCTATATCGGCGATACCGCTCGTGGACCGTATGGACCTCGCCCACTTGCAGAGGTACGAGATTTCTCATTAGAAACAATTGATTTTCTTGTAGAACAAGGTGTGAAGGCAGTTGTCATTGCCTGTAACACCGCTAGCGCTGCAATGCTCAGAGATGCACGTGAGCGTTATTCAATTCCGGTGATAGAAGTTATTCAGCCAGCAGTACGTAGAGCGGTCGCGGCAACTCGTTCTGGGCGAGTTGGAGTGATTGGCACAGCAACAACTATTGAATCAAGAGCGTACTTAGATGCATTCGCCGCAGCCCCTCATCTTGAAATTACAGACGTTGCATGTCCACGCTTTGTTGAGTTTGTCGAGCGCGGTGAGACATCAGGTACACAGATCACAGAAATCGCTCGAGAGTATCTACAGCCGATCATCGATGCAGATGTTGATACTTTGGTTTTGGGATGTACCCATTACCCACTTTTGACTGGTGTGATCTCTTACGTTGTTGGTAATGGAGTTTCACTAGTGTCTAGCGCTGAAGAAACCGCCAAAGATCTCTATAGGACTCTAGTTGAAAGCGATCAATTACGAAGTGCCAACGCCGGTCCTGCCGAGCATAGATTCTTAGCAACTGGCGATGCCAAGAGTTTTGAAGTCTTAGCACGTCGCTTCCTGGGCCCTGAAGTAACTCAAGTGAAGCACCAAGATCTTTAATTTACCCACCTTCAACGAATGAGGAAAAAATGACACGGATCGATGGACGTACCAACAGTGACCTGCGCGAAATCAAAATCACTCGCGGTTGGCTAGATCATGCTGAAGGATCTGTGCTTGTTGAATTTGGAAAAACTCGCGTTCTTTGTGTCGCATCATTTACGCCAGGAGTGCCACGATGGCTCAAGGATTCTGGCAAAGGTTGGGTCACATCAGAGTATTCAATGCTTCCACGTGCAACACATACACGCTCGGATCGTGAGTCTGTCAAAGGAAAGCTTGGCGGGCGTACCCAAGAAATTTCACGACTTATAGGACGCTCACTACGCGGAATTATCGATGTTTCCCAACTTGGTGAAAATACCATCGTGATTGACTGTGATGTATTGCAAGCCGATGGTGGAACGCGAACTGCAGCAATTACTGGAGCATATGTTGCTCTTGCAGATGCAATCACATGGGCGCAGAAGCAGGGTCATATCAAGCCAACAGCAAAGCCACTTGCAGATTCAGTTGCAGCGGTGAGTGTAGGAATCATTGATGGTGTTCCGATGCTAGATCTCTGCTACGAGGAAGATGTGAGAGCAGAGACTGATATGAATGTGGTGTGTAGTGGAGATGGACGTTTTATTGAGGTGCAAGGAACTGCAGAAGGTGCACCATTTGATAGAGCACTTCTTGACTCTTTACTTGATCTTGCAGTTGCAGGTTGTGCCGATCTCACTCGCCTTCAAAAAATCGCTCTAGAAAAGTAAAGTATTTAAGTGAAGCAACTTTTACTTGCGACGAGAAATAAGGGCAAGATTGAAGAGTTTCATCGGATTCTTGAAGAGATTGCACCCGGTGAGATTGAACTAGTTGGCCTTGATCGATTTCCAGAGACACATGATGTCGAAGAGACAGGGAAAACTTTCCAAGAAAATGCACTCTTAAAGGCGACGCAAATGTGCCAAGCCACTGGTTTACCGGCAATTGCTGATGACAGCGGGCTCTGCGTTGATGCACTGGGCGGTGATCCTGGAATCTTTTCAGCGAGATGGGCTGGTAAGCATGGAGATGATGAGGCGAATCTCAATAAAGTCTTGGATCAGATGAAAGAGGTGAAAGATGGTGACAGATCCGCATATTTCATCTGTGTCGCAGCCCTCGTTCTTCCTGATGGCACTTCCTACTGTGAAGAAGGTCGCTTCTACGGAACCCTTTTGCATCACCCAGTGGGTGAGAACGGTTTTGGCTATGACCCGATTTTTCAGCCCGCTGGGCAAGTGATTTCGAGTGCACAGATGAGTGCAGTGGAGAAAGATGCGATGAGCCATCGCGGAAAAGCTCTCCGCGCAATCGCACCGCATGTAAGAAAAATGGTCGCAGGGCTAGGCTAAACTTAGGCTACCCAACACAAGGAGTTATCGTGGCCGTTAAGAAGAAGCCTGCTGTCAAGAAGACAGCCGCCAAGAAGAAGCCTGCTGTCAAAAAGACAGCCGCTAAAAAAACTGTTGCTAAGAAATCTGCAGTGAAGAAGACTGTTGCCAAGAAGCGCACAGTCAAAAAGACTGCTGCTAAGAAATCTGTAGTTAAGAAGAGTGCGGTCAAGAAGACTGCGGTCAAGAAGACTGCGAAGAAGGCCGTTAAGAAATCTGCCGCTAAGAAGCGCTCGGCATCTGCCTCTTCAATTGTTATTCCACCGGTTCCAACTTCAGTGGGTGCAGGTCGCGTAGATGTAAGTTCTACACCTAAGTCTGCAGCGCGTAATACCGCAGCAGCAGCACAGACATCAAAGCCTAAGGAAGCGCCAAAGCAGGGTGCATCTGGAAAGGTACTTGTCGCAATAATTGTTGCAATTATATTGCTCGCAGTAATCGTTGTTACTCGACCAGATAGTGACTCTGATGATGCTGCGCCAACACCGGCAGCAACTGCCACAGCTACTCCAACAGAAGAGGCAAGTGAAGAACCAGCAGTAGAGCCAACTGATTCTGCTGTGGTTTCTGCAACAGAAGCTCCAGTGGCTAAAGGTGACTGGAAGGACGCATCACAATCCGCGATGGTCATTTCTTGGAAAGCTTTGCAAGCAACCGAAGGATTGACTGGCTTTAAAGTCGAACTTCGATTCAATAGCAAGGGTGACTGGACATCTGCAGTGGAATTACCTGCAACTGCATTATCTGCAGACTTCGCAAAAGTTTCTGACGACGGATCAACATCTGTCCGAGTAGTTGCGATCTATGCTGACGGTCAAGAAATTATTGGAAACGAATTTGGATTCGGTGTGACTCTCGAATAAATAAGTTTCATCAAAAGACCCGCATCATAAAATGGTGCGGGTTTTTTATTTGAGCGCCTCATCAATTGCTAGTACATATGCACTCACACCGGTCGGCACTAAGTGAACGCCATCTGGAGCGAAGTATTCAGGATAATCTTGAGAGATTGAATTCCAGTCAACTACTTTCACATTGGAAAATTCTTGAGCCACCTCATTTACCAACTGATTATTTGAATCTCTATATGGTCGGGGGACGGCAGTGTTTACTACGACTACTCGTGGGCTTGCCTGGGCTAAGGTAAAAATCTCACGCACAGTTTCACGGTTGAGAAGATCGTTATTGCCAAGGTTCATCACAATCGTTGCACCTGCCGCCTTTTCTACATCCTTTCTCATCTCTTCAAGGAGTTCTGGGGCTTGGCGACCAACTCGAGCATTAACAACAATAATTGGCTGAATCTCTGAGAGTGCGCTGCGAATTCCAAGAATGACAGAGTCTCCAGTCAGCCAGATCGCCTGCGATGGATTAATCAACGCAGTCTCTGTTTCAGTGATTGAAGGCTCTGCTGTAAGAGATTCTTCTAGTGCCTGTGCAACACGATTACTTGAAAAGATCGCGTTGGTTGAGAGAATCGATAGTGAAAGCAGAACTACAGAAATGGATGAGATCACTAGCACTTTCTGCTTTTTTCGTACTGCAGCAGTTCGATATTTCATACCCTTAAACCAGTATTCAACTGCGCCACTTCTTATAGGAAGCTCAACTAACTTAAGTGAAACATCTGCAAGGGCAAGAACAATGAGAATTCGAACAGCAATAAGAGCCCAATCTTCGCCGACAAGATCAACGCTCGGACGTGAGATCTGAAAAACAACCCAGTGCCAGAGATAAATCGCATAAGATCTTTCACCAATCCAGAGAAGTACTCTGTTCTGCAGGATTGGAGCAAATCTTGAGGCAGGGTGAACAATTGAAGTGATGATTGCAACACCAAATATTGCAGCGAGTGGAAATGCAATTTTATAGGCAGTCGGTGAACTTTCATCAATGAGCAAAAATGTGGCAAGAATTCCAATAAAGCCAAAGACTCCAATAAAGTCAATGAAGTTCTGTGCTCGTACACTCACTTCGTCTTTAAAGTTCTGTGGGATCCAACTTACGGCAAGGGCAGAGCCTAGGAATAGGCCAACGCTGTGGGTATCTGTCCCAAAGTAAACATGGCTGACATCACTTGAGGCATCGAGTTGGAGTGAGACATAAAAGAGGAGCGATGCTGAAATGAGGGCGATCAAGAGAGCGGCAAATGGAATTACTTTCTTTCCAAAGCGCTTCAGTACTAGTAGCAGGATTACGGGCCAAATCAGATAGAACTGTGATTCAACGGCGAGTGACCAGGTGTGCTGGAGAAGGGGAGGTCTACCAATTGCCTCAAAGTAGTCCTGCTCATTGGCAACTAGCCACCAATTGATAGTTCCAGAGATTGCGAAGGGGACGTCGGTGAGAAATCGCTTTACTGAATCCTGTGCCCAGATAGAGATGTAGAAAGCTGTCACAACAATCATGAAGATCATTGGCGGCAACAAGCGCCTTGCTCGTGCCTTATAAAAACCTCTGAGATCTAATCCACCACTTCGTTCAATTGAATCGAGAAGTAGTCGCGTGATTACGTAACCAGAGATCACAAAAAATAAATCAACACCTAAGAAGCCGCCAGGAATCCATGCGAACCCAAGGTGATAGAAAACTACCGCAGCAACTGCGACTGCTCGCAGTCCATCTATTGCTGGTATGTGTTGGATACCTCTAGTGGTAGCCATCTAAATTACTTACGCTTGGTGGGAGATTTCTTTACACTCTTTTTGGGAGCGCTCTTCTTCTTTGGCGCTTCAAGTGCTGGTTTAGTTCTCTGACTCACAACCTTCTTTGGTACTTGTGGCAGTAGTCCGCCATCAGCGGTGAGATTTTCTGAGACTTTGTTCTGCAAGTCACTCAAACGTGAAAAAGCATTGTCAAGACTTGTGCGACCTTGTGCAATTGCAGTTTCGGCAGCGTGTAGAGATTGTGTTTGAATTCTATGTAGTCGCTCTGCTTCAGAGATTACTTGCGATAACCATTGGCGGTATTCGATAACCTCATTATGTGCCTCTGAGATAATTCGCTCACCTTCACGACGTGCAGCGAGCGCGAGAGAAGTCACTTCACGACGCTTTTCTTCAACAATTGCTTGAGCATCTGCAGTTGCTTGCGAAATGATGTCTTGCGCTTCACTTTCAGCGACGGAGATGTATTTACGGCCTCGAGCTTCTGCCCCGGAAAGAAGGGCGCGCGCCTTGGTCTCAGCGGATTCAAGAGCCTCGCGCGCAGTCTTGCTCGCCTCACTTACTAGACGTTCAGAAGATGAAAATGCTTTCTGCTCACGAGCTTGCGCTGATTTAATCATCGTCATGGCAGTTTCAGTTGCCAAGATTTCAAACTCTTCTTTGCTCAGCGATGTGATGTCACGGCGTGAACGCAGATCTGATAACTGAGCTTCTAATTCACGAATACGTTCAACAGAATTCTGTGTCGATGTTTCGGCCTCTTTGAAGCCTACCCAGTTGAGAAATGTGTTCTTTTCATTTGCCATGACCTTAGGTTAGGGCACGGCATGCAATCTCCAAAAGCCGGGCGTACAATCTTCAAAAACCTAGGGGTGAGGTTATTGCAGGCCACAGTGGCCGCTGGTCAGGCCCGATAGATTGCAAAAGAGACGGCTAGATATTGCGAGATCCAGGCTGCAAGTACCAATACATGGAAGAGCTCGTGGAAGCCAAAGTACTTTGCGTGTGCCCCAGGTTTTTTAAGCGCGTAGAAGATTGCTCCCACTGAATAGAGAAGGCCTCCCACCACAATAGGGATGAGAACCCAGAGCCCACCCTCTTTATAGAGTTGAGGCGTATAGAAAACGGCTACCCAGCCTAAGGCGAGATAGTTGATGACATAGAGCCAACGAGGAGCGCCGACCCAAAAGATGCGCATAGCGACACCGACGAGAGCACCGATCCATACAACGCTTAAACAGATGGTTCGATCGCGCCCTTCAAGGAGTGTCATTGCAAAAGGGGTATATGAGCC
>WLHB01000019.1 GCA_009702965.1 Actinomycetota bacterium
GACAGGTGCTGTAAGTAGGTTCATTGCTGGTGAGCCAATAAATCCAGCGACAAATGCATTTGCAGGATTGTCATAGAGATTACGTGGCGTATCAACTTGCTGTAGCAAGCCATCCTTAAGAACAGCAACGCGATCACCCATGGTCATCGCTTCAACCTGATCGTGCGTTACATAAACGGTGGTAATTCCAAGACGACGCTGAAGAGCGGCGATCTGTGTGCGAGTTGCTACACGCAACTTCGCATCAAGGTTTGAGAGAGGTTCATCCATAAGGAATACCTGAGGTTCGCGAACAATCGCGCGACCCATAGCAACGCGCTGACGTTGTCCACCCGAAAGAGCCTTTGGCTTGCGATCAAGGTATGGCTCAAGATCCAACAACTTTGCAGCTTCACGGACGCGCTTATCGCGCTCTTCCTTTGACTTTCCTGCAATCTTGAGAGCGAATCCCATATTCTCAGCCACAGTCATATGTGGGTAGAGAGCGTAGGACTGGAAGACCATTGCGATATCGCGATCTTTAGGTGCAACGTTTGTTACATCTTTATCGCCGATGAGAATACGACCAGCATCGATCTCTTCAAGTCCGGCCAACATACGAAGTGATGTTGACTTTCCGCAGCCTGATGGCCCAACGAGTACAAGAAACTCTCCATCGTTAACGACGAGGTTGAGCTTGTCTACTGCTGGTGCGGTGGTGCCTGGATAGATACGTGATGCGGCTTCAAATGTGACAGATGCCATGTGGCAACTCCTTCTCCGGGCAGGTACGTGCCCGACGGTCCGAGGATGAAGGTGCCCACCGGTTGGTGGGCAGGTGAAGGTTACGACAGGGCGGGCATAAATGGAAGAGAACTCGGTAGACTTAACCCATCATGGAGAGCCACTCGATTAGCTCACTTTTTGGTGATTTGGGGATAGTCGCCCTGCTGGTCACCATGGGCGCGCTCTTTGTAGCCGCTGAGATCGCCCTCATCTCCCTTCGCGAGAGCCAGATTAAACAAATGGCGAGCAAGGGTCGTCGGGGTGCCAAAGTTGCCTTCTTAGCTTCCAATCCCAACCGCCTTTTAGGCGCTGTTCAAATTGGTGTCACAGTCAGTGGATTCTTATCTGCAGCTCTTGGCGCAGAACGACTTGGTAAGTATGTAATTCCACAGCTTGAGAAATTAGGTTTAGCAAGTGGCGCTGCGCGAATAATTTCACTCGTGGGTATCACATTGGTGATCGCATACTTCTCACTTGTCTTCGGTGAATTAGTACCAAAGCGAATCGCTCTCTCTCGCACCGAACCAATCGCGCTCGCCCTATCTGGCCTAATTGATATCACAGCCAAGATATTTAGACCCGTGATTTGGCTACTTTCACATTCAACAAACTTTGTCGTGCGAATCTTCGGAATCGATCCGCACGAACAGCGCACTGCAATGTCTGAAGAAGAGTTACTCGATCTTGTTGCCGGCCATGCAGCTCTCACTGATGAAGAGCGTGACATTGTGGAAGAAGTCTTCAACGCATCTGAGCGACAGATTCACGAAGTAATGGTCCCACGTACTGAAGTAGATTTTATTGACGCATCTCTTACAGTCGGTAAGGCGATCAACTTAGCAGTCGATAAAGCTCACTCACGCTACCCAGTAGTTCAGGGCTCAACGGATGAAGTCATTGGATTTATCCATGTGCGTGACCTGCTTGATACATCTCTTGTAAGTGCGGGCGGAAAAATTCAAGAGCTCGTCCGTGCCGTGATGTTCTTACCTGGAACAAAAGGCGTGCTGCCCGCTCTGACTGAGATGCGTAATCAGCGTCAACATTTAGCAATTGTTCTTGACGAATACGGTGGCACCGACGGCATCGTCACACTGGAAGATTTAGTTGAGTGCCTCATTGGTGATATTCGCGATGAATATGACGGTGATGAAGAGGAAGTCACACTCGAAGAACGCACGGGTGATTTTGAAGTCGACGGATTAGTCTCCATTGAAGACCTTCTCGATGAATCGGGGATTGAGATTCCAGAAGGTCCATATGAGACAACCAGTGGTTTTGTCATGCACTTCTTAGGTCGTATCCCAGTGGTGGGCGATGTAGTAAATATCAATGGAATTCGAATCTCGGTCCTGACAATGGAAGGTAAGCGCGCTGGGCGCTTATTGATCTCGCGGAACTCGTAAACCGTGCAAGAATTACGCTCATGAGTCAGAAGCGAGTTCTCTCGGGCATACAGCCGACAAGTGACTCTTTCCACCTAGGTAACTACTTAGGTGCGGTCAAACAGTGGGTAGAGCTGCAAGATACACATGACACGTTCTACTGCATCGTCGATCTTCATGCACTCACCATTGAGACCGATCCGGCATTGCTGCGAAAGCGCACACTTGCTTCGGCTGCGCAATTGCTGGCACTTGGAATCTCTCCTGAGAAATCAACGCTCTTTATCCAATCTCAAGTTCCACAACACAATCAATTGGGTTGGATCATGGAATGTATGGCAGGTTTTGGTGAAGCCAGTCGCATGACGCAATTTAAAGATAAGTCAGCAAAGGTTGGCTCTGACTCAGCACGTGTAGGGCTATTTACCTACCCGATGTTGCAGGCTGCTGACATTCTTCTCTACCAGGCAGATCTTGTACCTGTCGGTGAAGATCAGCGCCAACATATTGAACTTACGCGCGATTTAGCTGGGCGTTTCAATGCACGATATGGAGATACCTTCACGCTCCCTGAGGCGTACATTTTAAAAGCGGGCGCAAAGATAAATGATATTCAAGACCCGACATCAAAGATGAGTAAATCTTCAGGGTCAGGTGCTGGCGTCATCGAGATTATGGATTCTCCTGATGCAAATCTCAAGAAGATTAAATCTGCCGTCACCGATGCAGGACGAGAAGTGAAGTTTGATCAAAGCGAAAAACCAGGGATTAGTAATCTCTTGACCATTCATAGCGCACTCAGTGGTCGCACAATCGCTGAACTAGAAAATGAGTTTGAAGGAAAAGGTTATGGCGATTTTAAATCAGCAGTTGCCGATGTTGTTGTCGAGTATCTGCGGCCAATTCGTGAGCGTGCGCTCGAACTTTTACAAGATGAGAAACATCTTTTAAGTGTTTTGCATGACGGTAGCGCCAAAGCTCGCACTGTTGCGGGCGCAACCGTGGATGCAACCTACAAGGGGCTAGGGGTAGTCCAATGAAGAGCAGAATTTTCTTTGCATCCCTACTCGTTACATCTTTATTGAGCCCCATTTCAATGGCTTCTTCGCAGGCGCAATCACCACTTATTTGCTTGGCCTACGACGAAGGAGGCCCGGGCGATGATTCATATAACGATGCAGTTCAAGATGGGCTCAAAGTCGCTGCAACAAAGCTGGTATTTACTCTTGAAACCACTGTGACATCTGGCGATGCGAAAGATCGCAAAGATCGCCTGACTTCCCTTGTGAATAAAGGGTGCCAGATAGTGATCGCAGTCGGTTCTGGTTACGCCACAACTTTAAAAGAACTTTCTCAACAATTTCCTGAGACTCAGTTCGCGATTCTCAATGATGCAACAGTTGATGCCCTCAACGTCACATCAGTAGTCTTCGCAGATGTTCAAGGCGCATACTTAGCTGGCTACGCTGCTGCGCTAGCGAGTAAGAGCGGAAGAGTAGCGATGATCGGATACTCTCCTCAGAAAGATATCTTTGAAAGAGGTTTTCTTCCTGGTGCAAAGGCTGCAAAGAAATCGATAGTGGTTTCAAAACGAGTAATTTCAAACTCTGCAAGTGCAACCACCTCTGCTCTCCTTCGATCTGGTCACGATGTGATCTACCTAGCGACAACAGGATCTGCGACTGAAGTCTTCTCAGCGATTGCATCCTCGAATCGCACAGCAAGGACAAGATTCCCAGCAGGACTCATCACTCTTGAACCAGAACAGTTCCTGACAGTTGATGCCGCCTCTAAGAAATTCCTTCTTGCAACTGTTGTAAAGAGAGTCGATCTTGCACTCATTGACTTACTTACGGTCACTTTGGCAGGAAGTACCCTCTTTGATGAAGTGGATCCAGCGCTAGGCGTCTATGGCTACCGATACGGAATCGATGATAAGAGCATCGAGATAACACTGCGTTCTCCAGCGCTTATTTCAGCACGATCAAAGATCAATACAGCGAGTGTTGCCGCTGCAAAACTGCGTTAACTTGCGAGAAATTCGCGTAGCGGCCCACGTAAATCAGATAAGACTTTTTCGGCACTATCGCTATCCGGGGTAATTACTTCGACATAACACTTAAGTTTTGCTTCAGTTCCTGATGGACGAATAATTATTCGCACGCCACCGGATAGCCAGATTCGTAAGCCATCTGTTGGTGGCAGACCATCACGAGGTGCCGCCAGATCATCAATACTCTCAACTGTGCGACCTGCAATCACCTGCGGCGGGTCGTTTCGAAGGCCGGCAAGGAGCGCAGTTATCGCCTTCATATCGCAGACTCGAATCGAGATTTGTTCTGTGCCATGAAAGCCGTGACGAGCCCAGACTTCATCAAGCAGGTCATTAAGGTCTCGTCCATCTTCGGCCAAGGTTGTTGCAATCTGAGCGAGAAAAATCGCTGCTGAAATTCCATCTTTATCATTGACCGTTTGCGAGTCAACTGCGTATCCGATTGCTTCCTCATATCCAAAAGATAAATTCTCGATTTTTGCTAGCCACTTAAATCCTGTGAGCACTTCGCGGAAGTCAATTCCGTAATGCGCACTTATCTTCTTCAGTATTGAAGATGAAACAATGGAGTTACCAAATGTTCCAGTGGGTGCACTTCTGGCAATCCATTCTCCGAAAATTACGCCTAACTCATCACCTCTGAGCATGCGCCACTGTCCAGATCGATCTTTAATGGCGGCAGCGCACCGATCTGCATCAGGATCATTTGCGATCACAAGATCAGCGTTATGTGAACGAGCAGTAGCAAGAGCTAGATCAATTGCACCAGGTTCTTCTGGGTTGGGAAAGGCGACAGTAGGAAAGTCAGGATCAGGCTCTGCTTGTTCTCTGACAAGAATCAGATCTGGAAATCCTGCCTTCTTAAATACTTCTGAGATAGTTGCAGTACCTACTCCATGCATCGCGGTATAGACAATTGTGAGTGCACCAGGTTTTTTTCCAAGAGTTGCCGTCCGAGAGATGTACTCATCAATAATTCGCTCTTCGACAACTTCCCATTGTGTGCCTCGAGGTTGAATAGAAAGATTTGTTATCGCTGCTATTTCATCAGCAATGAATCCATCTGTTGGATTGATAATCTGCGAACAAGCATACGAAACTCCGTCAGCAGTGGGCCCGACATAGACTTTGTACCCATTATCAGCAGGAGGATTATGGCTAGCAGTGACCATGACTCCAATATCAGCGCTGAGCGCTTTTGTTGCATATGCAAGAACTGGTGTGGGAAGGGCTCTCGGCAAGATAAAGACTTCACATCCTGCGCCACTAAAGATCTCAGCGCTCTCCATTGCATATTCGTAAGATCCATGGCGAGCATCTCGACCAATAACCACGCGAGTGAGGCCACGCTTTTTCATGTACTGCGCAATTCCTGCAGCAGCACGACCAACTACGGCGCGATTCATACATGATGGCCCCGGCCCATTAGGACCACGAAGACCTGCGGTACCAAATTGCAGAAATCCGTTGAAATAAATCCGAAGAGATGTCTCATCACCGGCATCAAGAAGAGCCTGTAAGGCAGAGGCAGTTATGGGATCTGGGTCGTCAGCGATCCAGTTCTCTACCTCACTCTTTAGCGCGTTATCCATAGATCTATCTGGCTCGACTAAATTATCTGTGGGATTGCTTTTTTCAAAAGTTCGCCCATCGAACTAGCAGCGGCTTTTCCTGCAGCAATAACTTCTTCATGGCTCAATTTTTCCCCAGTGACGCCAGCGGCTGCATTTGTTACGAGAGAGATTCCCAACACCTCTGCACCGAGAGCGTGTGCAGCGATTGCTTCTGGAACGGTCGACATTCCAACTAAATCAGCACCGATAGTTCTCATCATATGAATTTCGGCGGGAGTTTCATATGTTGGGCCACGCCAATGAACATAGACGCCTTCTTGTAGCGATGAATCTGCAGATTTCATGATTGCACGAATGCGCTTGCTGTAGAGATCGGTGAGGTCAATAAATGTCGCACCAACCAATGGTGATTGCGCAGTAAGAGAAATGTGGTCACGGATAAGAACAGGTTGTCCGACTTGGTATTGCGGGTTAATTCCACCGCACGCATTGGTCAAAATGACGACTTTACATCCAGCCTTTACCGCTGTGCGAACTCCGTGAACTACCGGCTCCATTCCCTTTCCTTCGTATAAATGTGTACGACCTAGGAATACAAGAGCATGGATAACGCGATCACCATCATTGATGGCATATGAACGCACTTTTCCTGAGTGACCTTCGACTGCAGGCGGGAGAAATCCTGTGATCTCTTCAGCGTTGCATTCATACGCTGGAGTACCGAGTGCATCAACTGCACCAACCCAACCAGATCCCATCACTAATGCAATGTCGTGAGCCTTTACTCCTGTGCGTGTTGCAATCTCTGCCGCCGCACGAGTGGCCGCTTCAAGCGGATCTGTATAGAGCAATTCGGATGTGGTCATGCCCGAACTATGTCACAAATCGATGATGTCGCACAAAGTTCTGGCACTTGCCACTGTCTCTCCGATAACAACCGTCAGATTTGTGACCACACCACTCTTATGGGCATTAAGTGGCTGCTCCATCTTCATCGCCTCTAGCACAATGATTAAGTCACCTTCTTTAACAACAGCGCCTTCTTCAACAGCTACCTTTACAACAGTTCCTTGCATAGGACTTGTCAGTGCCGTTCCCGCAGCCGCACCAGCCGTGGATTGTTTTGCTCTTCGACGTTTAACTACTGGAGCAGGGGCGTGAACAGTAATTTCAAATCTCTTTCCATTGACTTCAGCAACGAGTGATTGCGCAGCAGCTTGCGTCTGCTTATCGCGCCCAGTATATGAATACGCAGGGATTTGATTATCAAATTCATTCTCAATGTAACTCGTATAAATCTTAAAGTCTTGAGTGAATGCAGAATCTTCCATAATTGCGCGATGAAAGGGAAGCGCCGTGGGAAGTCCTTCAATAGTGAATTCGGCAAGTGCTCGACGTGCTCGTTCAATTGCCTGCGTTCTGGTAGCGCCTGTAACGATCAACTTGGCAAGGAGAGAATCAAAGTTACCGCCGATTTCGTCACCGCCTTGAAATCCTGCATCAACGCGTACTCCAGGCCCAGAAGGTGTGGACCATATTGTAATTTGACCTGGTGAAGGAAGAAAAGAACGACCTGGATCTTCGCCGTTAATCCGAAACTCAATGCTATGGCCGCGAATGATTGGATCTTCAAAGCCGAGTGGCTCACCCATAGCGATCCTGAATTGCTCGCGAACAAGATCGATCCCAGTGACTTCTTCAGAGACAGGATGTTCAACCTGGAGCCGCGTATTTACTTCAAGAAATGAGATTGTTCCATCTTGCCCGATTAAGAATTCGCATGTTCCTGCACCAACGTATCCAGCCTCTTTCATAATCGCCTTGCTTGAGCGATATAACTCATCCACCTGAGCCTGCGTTAAAAATGGCGCAGGTGCTTCCTCAACAAGTTTTTGGTGGCGGCGCTGGAGCGAACAGTCACGAGTACTGATGACAACTGCGCTCCCAAATTGATCGACAAGAACTTGAGTTTCAACATGTCGCGGTTTTTCAAGATAACGTTCAACAAAACATTCACCGCGCCCAAAACCTGAAATCGCCTCACGGACTGCAGAAGCGAAAAGTTCTGGAATCTCATCAATTGTGTGCGCTACTTTCAGGCCTCGTCCGCCTCCACCGAAGGCTGCCTTGATTGCAACGGGAAGTCCGTACTCTTTAGCAAAGGCGACAACTTCTTCATGACCCGAGACTGGATCTTTGGTTCCAGCAACAAGTGGCGCACCCGCTGCGGCTGCAATGCGTCGAGCCGAAACCTTGTCACCTAGCGCGCTAATTGCAGATGGTGGTGGTCCAATCCAGATAAGACCCGCATCAATGACTGCTTGTGCGAATTCGGCATTCTCTGAGAGAAAACCGTAGCCAGGATGAACTGCATCAGATTCAGAGGTAATTGCTAGGGCAATAATCTTCTTGATATTGAGATAGGTATCTTTGGCACCTACGCCACTGAGTGAGTACGCAAAATCTGCTGCTTGCGCGTGCAAGGATGTTCGATCTTCCTCTGAGTAAATCGCCACACTTTCAATTCCGTGATCCTTACAAGCCCGAATCACTCGGATTGCGATCTCACCACGGTTTGCAATTAATACCCGTTTCATGACATCTCTTTCACTTGTGGCCAGGTATATCCCAGTTGTGACATGGCACTTCTCAGAAATGGCATTGAGATTCCCACGACATTTGTGTAGTCACCTTCAATACTAGGGATAAATGGCGAACCAAATCCATCAAGGGTGAAACCACCAGCAACATGGAGAGGTTCACCTGAATCTACATAATCTTTGATCTCTTCCTCTGACAGCGTGGAAAATGTCACCTTGGTGGTCACACGATCCGCAATCTCAACTCCTTTTTCAGTATCAATAATGCAATGGCCGGTATGGAGTAGACCACTTCGTCCACTGATTGCTCTCGCTCGCTCATATGCGATTTCAGGAGTACCTGGCTTACCGAAAGAAACTCCATCAACATCAAATGTTGAATCGCAGCCGATAATGATCGCAGGATAATCAATCAGCTCTCTTACCGTGTGTGCCTTTGAGATCGCTAAGGCAATGACCATATCTTTTGGTGACATCGCGTTAAAGAAATCGGTCTCTTCATCAACGTTGCTCACAATTATTGTTGGCTTAAGGCCAGCATCTACAAGGAGCCTCTTTCGAGAAGTTGATTGTGAGGCAAGAACAATTCTGGGCATCTAATCAAACCTTCTTGCACCATACGTGATCTGATGCGGCAATGGTTGACGCAGTTGTGGCAAACCAAAGACGCTCCGTTTAACAACTGCCTTAAGCTCTACCGGCTTCTGATTGGCTAGAGCGGCCTTCAGAGCAGAAATCTCTTCGGGGGTTGGATTTCCTGAGGTGATTGAAAATTTCATTAGAGTGGAATATTTCCGTGTTTACGAGCAGGAAGAATATCTCGCTTAGTCTTCAGAGTTCTAAAAGCCTTAGTGATATATGCACGTGAGTCTTCGGGTTCAATGACTGAGTCAATTGTTCCCCGTTCTGCAGCAGCATATGGATTTGAGAGTTTCTCTGTGTACTCATTAACCAATTCTTTTCTTAGAACTTCTGGATCATCTGATTGTGCGATCTCACCTCGGTAGAGAACATTGACCGCGCCTTGAGCGCCCATCACGGCAATTTCAGCAGTAGGCCATGCAAAGTTGATATCGCTGCCAAGATATTTTGAACCCATCACAATAAATGCTCCACCATAGGCTTTTCTTGTGATCAAAGTGACGAGTGGAACAGAGGCCTCAGCGTAGGCATAAAGTAATTTCGCACCACGGCGAATGATTCCGTTCCATTCTTGTTCTGTGCCAGGAAGAAACCCTGGAACATCGACCAAAGTGAGAATTGGGATGTTAAAGGCGTCACAGAAGCGAAGAAAGCGCGCTGCTTTCTCACTGGAGTTGATATCTAAAGTACCCGCTAGAGCCGATGGTTGATTAGCAATAATGCCAATCGATTGCCCCTCAATACGGGCAAAACCCACCACGATATTTGGCGCATAAAGTGCGTGTACCTCTAAGAATTCACCCTCATCCACCAAGGTTTCAATGAGTGATTTCATATCGTATGGCTGATTCGGTGAATCAGGTATCAATGTATTGAGTGCAATATCGGCAGCACTCTTTGCAATCGATTGAGTTGGTGGAAGCACTGGTGAGCCATCCATGTTATTTGACGGTAGATAAGAGAGTAGCGCTTTAACATAATCAATCGCATCAGCTTCAGATTCCGCCATGTAATGCGAGTTACCTGACTTCGTGTTGTGGGTAAATGCGCCACCAAGTTCTTCCATGCCAACATCTTCACCAGTAACGGTCTTGATAACTTCAGGTCCTGTGATAAACATATTTGAAGTTTCTTTGACCATGATCGTAAAGTCGGTAAGAGCTGGTGAATAAGCAGAACCACCAGCACATGGCCCAAGAATGAGTGAAATCTGTGGAATTACTCCCGATGATCGAGTATTGAGTCGAAAAATTTTTCCATAACCATTAAGGGATGCGACACCTTCTTGAATTCTCGCTCCACCAGAATCATTTATTCCAATGAGTGGGATCCCGCTCTTGAGCGCAAACTCTGCGATCTTTACAATCTTCTCAGCGTGAACTTCTCCAAGACTTCCTCCGAAGACTGTGAAGTCTTGAGAGTAGAGCGCAATTGGTCGCCCATCTACTGTCGCGGTTCCAATAACAACGCCATCGCCATAGGGACGTGATTTCTCCATGCCGAATTGGGTTGATCGATGACGAGCGAACTCATCGATTTCGGTGAATGAGTCAGCATCGACAAGCATCTCAATACGCTCGCGGGCGGTGTATTTACCTTTAGCGTGCTGCTTTTCAACGGCCCTAGCTGAGCCTGCATGGATCGCTTCATCAATTTTCTCGCGAAGATCATCAATTTTTCCGGCAGTAGTGTGCAGATCTGGGCTCATGTCTATACGGTACTAGCCATGGGTATAGATATGCCAAGAGCGCCACTAGATCAGAGCGCAATTGCCGCCACCTCGTCGCAGTACTGGCGAGTAAGCGTGGTTGATCTCACGGCATCTACCCAAGACGATCTTATGAAAAAAATTACCGCAGGAGATGCGCGCAATGGTGAAGTGATCGTTGCAGATTTTCAAAGTGCAGGACGCGGCCGATTAGATCGAACTTTCAGTGCGCCTGCATCCACCGCACTTCTTTTTTCACTTTACCTAATTCCAGAACGATCCCGCGAAAATTGGGGATTCATTCCGCTCTTAGCGGGTGTATCTGTCGCGCGTGCATTAACTGAAGTGAATAGAGAAATTTCAATTAAATGGCCAAATGATTTACTCATAGGCGAGAAGAAAGTTGCTGGGATAATTTCGACTCTTCATGGCCAGGGTGTCATTGTGGGCATTGGGTTAAATGTTTCAATGACGAGTGAAGAGTTACCTGTACCAACTGCGACTTCTCTGCAATTAGAAGGTTTTACAACCCTTGATCGAAATCAACTCATTACAATGATTCTTAAATCCCTCGAGGAAGATTTCATTAATTGGGATCATGGTTCTTCATTCTGCGATCAATATCTTGCACACTCTTCAACTATTGGAAGTGACGTTCAGATTGAGTTACCGGGTGGGGTGAAAGTCCAATCTAAGGCGCTCTCAATTGATGAGCTGGGTCAACTGCACCTCGAAGATGGCCAATGCATTTCAGTTGGGGATGTAATTCATCTACGATAAGCAGGTGAAGAAGCGCTTTCCTACGGTCGGTGTCATTGGAGCAGGTCAACTGGCTCGGATGAGCGTTGCTCCTGCAATTGCGCTGGGAATCAACCTAAAGCTTTTCGCACAGAGTAAAGATGACAGCGCAGCACAGATCTGCGAACACGTTGTGGGCGATTACAGAAATTTAAAGGACGTTCTTGATTTCGCCCAAGAATGTGATGTCATCACATTTGAACATGAACTTATTCCTCTTTCGATCATTAAAGGGATTGAGGCACAAGGCGTTCGTGTCTACCCACCTTCGTCAGCCTTTATCTACTCTCAAGATAAAGCTGCTATGCGCGCTCTCCTGAGTGATCTTCCATCACCTCAATGGTCTGTCGTTACCGATTCCGCGAAAGTTACTACCTTCCCAGTCATCGCCAAGGCTATATCCGGCGGGTATGACGGTCGAGGTGTATGGAAAATTTCGAACCGTGACATGCTCGACGAAGTGCTGAGTAATAACCCACAGTTGCTTATTGAAGAGTTGATTAAATTTGATTGCGAAATAGCCGTGATGGTGGCACGTTCACCTCACGGACAAGTAAGTACATGGGCACCTACTCATACAGTTCAAGAGAGCGGAATCTGTATCCGGACAGTGACACCTGCTCAGGTAATTAGTGATGCCGTCGCTGAGAAGGCTACTTCGCTCGCACTTTTAATTGCACAACGAGTCGGTCTTGTCGGTGTCATGGCTGTTGAATTATTTGTCCGCGGTGAAGATGTATTCATTAATGAACTTGCCATGCGTCCCCATAACTCTGGCCATTGGACGATTGAGGGCGCCGTAACAAGCCAATTCGAACAACACCTACGCGCGATCTTAGATTTACCGCTCGGTGATCCTTCAATGACGGCAAAAATTGCAGTCATGGGCAATCTTCTCGGCGGAGAGAAAACAGATATGTATCGCCCATACCTGCACCTCATGGCACGAAACCCAGAGCTCAAGGTTCATCAATACATGAAGGAAGTGCGGCCGGGTCGCAAAATTGGACATGTCACAGCCCTTGGTGATGATCTCCTACACTTGGAGGAGTTGATTGGGCATGCGTGCGACTATATGAGTGGAGAAATTGATGAGTGATGTAGCAATCATCATGGGTTCTGATTCAGATTGGCCAGTAATGATTGAGGCCGCCCACACACTTGATGCTTTAGGTATTTCATACAAAGCCGATGTTGTCAGTGCACATCGCATGCCAACTGAGATGGTGGAATTTGCTCAAGGAGCAGTTGCAGCAGGTTATAAAGTCATCATCGCCGGTGCAGGGGGAGCAGCACATCTTCCAGGAATGGTCGCGTCCCTTACAACTCTGCCAGTTATTGGAGTACCAGTTGCACTCACGCATCTCGATGGAATGGATTCACTTCTTTCAATCGTGCAGATGCCAGCAGGAGTTCCTGTTGCAACAGTTGGGGTTGGAAATGCAAAGAATGCCGCGCTATTGGCTGCCAGAATTCTCGGAGTATCTGACGCGGTGATTGCTGCCAAAGTTGGACAGGTGCTTAAAACGGCTAATGAAGAGGCGAAGAAAAAAGGATCGACCTTACATACCAAAAGTAAGACAGGTTTTTAATCCGAACGGCGCTAATCCGAACGGCCAAGGGCATGAACCCGCCAGCCAGCCTTACGCCACTTATCGCGATCAAGCATGTTGCGACCATCGATTAAGAATTTCGATTTAACCAATTGTCCGATCACTGATGGATCTAACTCGCGATATTCCTTCCATTCAGTGAGGTGCAAAATGGCATCAGCATCCTTAACTGCATCGACTACGCGCTCTGCATAATCAAGGTGTGGGAAACGCTTGCGCGCTGGTTCAATACCCTTGGGATCGTGCACAACAACTGCTGCACCTGCTGCCTGTAGTTGGGCTGCAATATCAAGTGCTGGGGAATCACGCACATCATCGCTATCTGGTTTAAATGTTGCACCTAAAACTGCAATTTTATATTGAGTGAGATCTTCAGAGAGATCCGCGCGCACGACATCAATGACTCGCTGGCGTGCACGTAAGTTGATTGCATCTATCTCACGCAAGAACTCAAGAGCTTGATCTGCTCCAAGTTCCTGGGCACGTGCCATAAATGCGCGAATATCTTTAGGTAGACATCCACCACCAAAGCCAATACCTGCTTGAAGGAAGCGGTTGCCAATTCGTGGGTCATATCCAATTGCTTGTGCAAGCACTGTGACATCGCCACCTGCAGCTTCGCACACTTCTGCCATCGCATTGATAAATGAAATCTTTGTCGCAAGAAAGGAATTAGCGGCAACCTTTACAAGTTCGGCAGTTGGAAGATCTGCTCGTACCCAAGGAGTGCCTAGAGCAATTACCGGTTTGTACACTTCTTTAAGAATCTCTTCTGCCCGATCATTTGCAACGCCAACAACAAGTCGGTTAGGGGTCAAAGTATCTTCAACTGCAAAACCCTCGCGGAGAAATTCAGGATTCCACGCTAGATCTGCCTGTGGCGCAGTTTTGGCTAGGCTCGCGCGAAGTGCTTGCGCAGTTCCCACGGGCACAGTTGATTTTCCAACTACAAGAGCACCATCTTTAAGGTACGGCGCGATAGCAGCAACGGAAGAGTTCACGTAAGTGAGATCTGCAGCGAGGCCATCCTTACTTTGCGGTGTTCCTACGCAGATAAAGTGCACATCAGCATCGGCAACTGCAGAGAAATCTGTTGTGAATGAGAGTCGACCTGTCTTCATCTCTGATGCAAGTAACGTATCTAGCCCTGGCTCGTAGAAGGGCAGTTTCCCGCTACTGAGGAGATCGACTTTGCTCTGGTCTGTATCAACACCTACAACTTCAAATCCGAGTGAAGACATGCAGGCAGCGTGCGTTGCACCTAGATAACCGCAACCAATAACTGAAAGCTTTAATGACATGGAGGTGAGTCTAAGGCACGAACTATTTAATCTCGCCGCATGGATTTTCAGCAGATGTGCGAGTCTTAAATTTATCTACGATGACGGGTGATTTTGAGGGCGCAGCCGATGCAGATGGGCTGGGGGTTGGGATGACTTCATCGACAAGAGGCAGATCATTGCGCAGGCGATCAAAGAGATCTGCACTCAGCGCTTGATCCCAAATAACAACTGAACCAACATTTGGGTCTCTGCCATTTGGATTTGAAATTGGGACCGTGAGAGTCCGCACATTACCTGAGGAGAGATTCTTCATCTGCTTTGCAAGAGTGAGCAGATCATCAGGGGAGAGACCTGCATCTAATTTAACACTGGCAAGGGATGCATTAATAAAGTTCTTTAACTTGAATGGGTTGAGCAGGGTCCCGCTACTGGTGGCCTTACGCAATACCGCACTCATAAATTGTTGTTGCCGTTGCATGCGTCCGATATCTCCTCGACCATCAAAGTCACGAGTACGAACATATTTAAGCGCTTCAATTCCGTTGAGTGTATGAACTCCGGCACCGAGAACAAGGTGACTTTTTGGATCATCTATATCGACCTTGGTGCAGACTTCAACGCCACCTAGCGCATCGACAATTCCAGCAAACCCAGCAAAACTCACTTCGACATAGTGATCAATTTTTATTGATGTCGCTAGTTCTATCGTCTCAATCAAAAGTGGTGCGCCACCATAAGCAAATGCAGCGTTAAGTTTTCCAGGGCGAGCAGAGACAATTGTTTCCTTATTCAAACTACTTGGATGCTCGGGGATTGTCACCAAACTGTCACGGGGGAGAGAGATGATGGATGCTCGATCACGCGACTTGCTGAGATGGATCAGAAGCATGGTGTCAGATCTGCCACCTGCGGCAACGGCGGTAGATCCAACGCGAAGCTCTTTAATCTGTTGCTTTGTTAACCCTTCGCGAGTATCTGAACCCACGACGAGATAAGTCTCCGCCTTTGAGATTTTTTCAGGACGATTCTCAACCGAGTTAAAGACATCAATTCTGGCTATAGAGCTACTAATCTGGCCTAACCCGAAGGAAGAAACAGATGAGACAAGCACGATGGCAACCGAAAGTGATGTAATTATCCGGATTGCTCGTGTTGATTTCACTTGGTAAGAGTACTTGGACGATAGCGTGGAGGTGTTATGACATCGCCGAACACCCCTCGCCCAGCCCTTCCAGGTATTAGCGTTATTTTGCCTGTTCTTAATGAAGAGGCTCATCTTGAAGAGTCGATCCGTGCAATTCTCGCTCAGGAGTATGACGGTGAATTTGAAATCATTTTGGCGCTAGGACCTTCGACCGATTTAACTAATGAGATCGCAGAACGTCTCTCTGATGAAGATTCACGAGTAATTCTTCTCAGCAATCCCTCAGGTCGGACAGCGACGGGGCTCAATCTTGCTCTGCATCGATCGAAGCGAGAAATTGTGGTGCGAGTTGATGCACATGCAGAAATCCCAGCAAATTATCTTCACCTAGTCGTCGAAATTCTCGGTGAATCTGGAGCGGTAAATGTTGGTGGCGTTATGGGAGCAGAAGGAATTACATTCTTTGAAAGTGCAGTTGCTGCCGCAATGCGCAGCCCCTTTGGCGTCGGTGGATCAAGATTTCATATTGGCGGTAAGGCAGGCTATGTCGACACTGTCTACTTGGGAGCATTCCTACGTCAAGCAGTCATTGATGTGGGCGGTTTTGATGAGAGATTTATTCGGGCCCAAGATTGGGAACTTAATTATCGATTAAGGGAAAAAGGCGGAAAGATTTACTTTGATCCGCGTTTACATGTTACATATCGCCCCCGCCCTAATTTTCGACGATTGGCAAAACAGTATTTTGAGTACGGTCGTTGGCGTCGTGTCATCGCCAGAAAATATCCAGAGACGATCAATTACAGATATTTAGCCCCACCACTTGCTCTTATCGGCACTGTTCTCTCGCTCTTTGCGGGCACCTTCATCGATCCATCGCTCTATCTTCCAGCGGCTACCTACATCACATTTATCGCGATCACCCCACTCTTTATCTCTAAAGATCTTGCACACTATCCAGTGCTCGTCTTTATTCTGCCCACTATGCATTTTTCTTGGGGATTAGGCTTCCTCACATCACCGCGAAAGCTTGTTCCGGAGTCTCTAAGGTAACCTTGCTCTATATGAGTACCCCAGTCAATATCCCGGACAATGTCCCAAACAATGTCCCAGTAAATGTGTATGAGCCCTACCGAGCTGGGCTACCGCCGCTCGGTGAATACGGACGCTCTCTCTGGTCTCGACGCCATTTCATTGCTGAGTTCTCGCGCTCGCAATTGCGTGAACAAAATTACGGATCGGTCTTCGGTCAGCTCTGGCTAGTACTCAATCCACTTCTGCTCTCAGGCGTGTACTTTCTTTTAATCTACATTATTGGCGGAACAGGTGATTCAAATCGATACGTTCACCTTACTTCGAGTCTTTTCTTCTTCTACCTGATCGCTAACAGTCTCACAGGGGGCGTGAAGTCAATTACGGCAGGTCAACGTTTGATTATGAATACGGCATTTCCCCGCATCATGCTTCCCATCTCAGCCTCAGTGATTGCAGTCTTTAAATTTATTCCAACCTTGATTGTCTTCTTCGCGATTAGAACAATTATTGGAGCGCCGTATTCTTGGCAGATGCTCTGGGCAATTCCAATTTTTATTCTTGGAGTGCTTATGGGACTTGGTATGGCGATTAGCATCTCATGTATCAATGTTTACTTCCGAGATATTTCAAGCCTTCTTCCATATATGACTCGAAGCTTGATTTATCTATCGCCGATCCTCTATGAAGCATCTGCACTCTCAGATCAATTGAGAGCGCTTCAGATTGCAAATCCGATATTTAACTTACTTGATGCGTGGTCTCAAGTTATGGTCTACGCACAAGCGCCGTCGCTTAATTCCATTCTCATCACTTTGGCATGGGCGCTGACGATTTTCTTTATTGGCTCATACTTTTTCTTAACGAGGGAGCGTGATTTCGCTGTCCGTCTCTAGTACTCACCCACATCACAGTATTGCCGTATCAGTTCAATCTGTTGGGCTCGCCTATCTCACCTCGGTTGATAAGAAACCAACGCTCAAAGCACGCATTAAAAAATTAGGACGAGGCGGAAAATCTACTCGCACAGTTAATGCAGTAAATGATGTGAGTATTGACATTAATTATGGAACGGTATTAGGCGTCATTGGGTCAAATGGTGCGGGAAAATCATCACTCATGCGCGTCATTGCAGGAATCATTCCACCGTCACAAGGTCGAGTTGAGGTCTATGGGTCGGTAAGCACTCTTCTCGCACTCGGCGTGGGTTTCAACGCATCTCTCACGGGGCGCGAAAATGTTTATCTTGGCGGATTAGCGGCCGGGATGTCTCGCGAAGAGATCGATAC
>WLHB01000002.1 GCA_009702965.1 Actinomycetota bacterium
AGTCAGGCGTATCAACGCATTTCTTTGAGCTACCCCTGTGAGACTCTTTATTTTCCAGGAGCTCCAGCAATGTTGAAAAAAAATATCACCTTCGTCGCAATTATTGCGATCTTCCTCTCACCTATCGCACCTTCGTATGCAGCCGACAAAGGCTATCGCTACTGGGGTTATTTCCAAGCCGCACCTAAAGCAACTGTGTGGACCGCTGCTATGACTGGACCAACCGTTGATATCGCAGATGGTTCGGTAGAAGGCTGGGCATTTACCTTCTCTGGCGAAGCAATTCCAGATGCATCATCTCCCTCTGTGCTTCCTGATTTTCAATCACTATGCAGTAAGACGCGCGCAGTGGCAGGTAAGAAGAGAATCGGAATCGTTATTGATTTTGGTCCAACTTACCTCTCCCCTAAAGGTGAGAGAGCGCTGACAACCGTAAAGCGCTGCATTGTGATCGATAAAAAGGCGCAAGGAATTGATGTACTCGGCAAAGTTGTTCGTGTACGTGCGGATAAATCAGGACTCATTTGTGGTCTCGCTGGTTATCCTCGAAAAGAGTGCGGTGTGGAAATTCCAACACCGTCAGAACTTATAAAGAAATAGCCAAGCCAACTTCATGACTAAGACATTCCATCCACTCACCTGGTGGGCAGGGGCAATTGCACTTTCAATTGCAGTCGCCGTGACCCAGAGTCCCTTCTTTAATCTCTTGGTGGTGGGTGGAATTTCTTACTTGGTCTATTCGATTAACAAGAACTCACTTGATCGAACGCCGTGGTCTGGTGGACTCTGGTTTGCGCTAAAAATCGCCCTCATCATTATTGCTATCCGGACCTTTATTGGAGTTGCCATTGGTGTACCCATCCCAGGCACCACACTCTTTGAATTACCGATTCTCTACCTTCCCGATTGGATGGCAGGTATTCGAGTCGGTGGAGCAATAACTCAAGAGCGACTCGTCTTTGCAGTCTCAGAAGGGCTACAGATCGCAACGCTTATTTGCATTTTCGCTGCGGCGACCTCGCTGACTTCCCCGCACAAACTTCTGCGACAGATGCCTGTCTTTATCTATGAATTTGGCGTCGCGCTGGTCATCGCCACTTCGGTTTTACCGCAACTCATTGCTAGTGCAAGCCGCATTAAAACAGCACAACGGATGCGGGGAATTACACGACGAGGTTGGTCAGGCGTTGCCTTAGCTCTCTTAGAAGAATCGCTTGCTCGATCACTTGATCTGGCAACGGCAATGGATTCAAGAGGGTATGGATTTTCACGGAAACGTTCACGCTACAAACGCGAAATATTCTCGCGCCGCGACTTCACACTTATCTCTTCTGCTCTCGCGCTGATACCAGCCTCATTGGTGGTCTTCACATGATTACGTTTAGCAACGTCTCCCTCATTTATCCGAACTCCGTGCAGACAGTCTTTGAAGATCTTTCATTCACCATCGAAGAAGGCGAAATGGTCCTGGTAATCGGTGCGACCGGCTCTGGTAAGTCTTCACTTCTTCGACTCATTAATGGACTTGTTCCACACCACACTGGTGGAATTTTGGCA
This sequence comes from Actinomycetota bacterium, assembly GCA_009702965.1. GTDB lineage: Bacteria > Actinomycetota > Actinomycetes > Nanopelagicales > Nanopelagicaceae > Planktophila. Next base: position 1,558 of record WLHB01000002.1, read on the forward strand.
GGTGATATCACCGTTGATGGTTTATCGACTGCAGTTACCAAACCGGGCGGCCTGGCGCATTTGATCGGTATCGTCGGACAGAACCCTGCTCACGGCTTTGTCACAGATACGGTTGAAGAAGAGTTAGTTTTTGGAATGGAGGCGCTGAATTTCGCGCCAGAGGTAATGCGTAAACGTGTTGAAGAAATCCTAGATCTTCTCTCACTCACACATTTAAGAAGCCGAACTATCTCGACCTTAAGTGGCGGCGAACAGCAACGCGTTGCAATTGGAAGCGCTCTCGTAATGCACCCAAAGGTTCTCGTTCTGGACGAGCCAACTTCCGCATTAGATCCAATTGCAGCCGAAGAAGTGCTTTCAATTCTGCATCGCCTAGTTCACGATCTGGGTCTGACCGTTGTTGTCTCTGAGCACCGACTTGAAAGAGTTATTGGTTTTGCTGATCGGATTATCCACATCTCGGCAAACGGAAGCGCAGTCATTGATCTCCCTGAAGCGATACTTAAAGACTCACCCATCGCCCCGCCCATTGTTCACTTAGCGAGAGCTCTCAACCTCGACTCTGTCGGTACAAGTGTGCGAGAAGTGCGTCGTATGACCACGCATCTACGAGACTTTTCTCCACTTCTTTCCATAGATGCTCCGGCAACGCATGAAGTCGTTGTTGAAGTAAAAAAACTTTCTTTCGCGTATGGCGACAAGATCGCATTACGAAATCTTTCTCTCAATTTCAACGCTGGTCAGATTACTGCGGTCATGGGGCGAAATGGTGCGGGAAAGAGCACGCTCTTTAAATCTATCGTTGGATTCCACTCTTCAACTTCTGGTTCAGTATCCGTACTTGGCGATGATCCGATGAAATTACAAGGTCGTGCTCGCCTTTCTCGGATTGGGTATATCCCTCAAGAGCCTAGTGATTTACTGATACATAGCAGCGTCGAAAAAGAGTGCAGTGCAAGTGATCGCGATAACGGTCTTGCGCAGGGATCCACCATTGATTTTCTGGCGCGGCTTACTCCGACGATTAGTCCCTCCTCTCACCCACGTGATCTCTCAGAAGGTCAGCGCCTTTCACTTGTCTTGGCGATTATTCTCTGTAGCGCGCCCGATGTTTTGATTATGGATGAACCAACGAGAGGCCTTGATTATCAGGCCAAGTCGATTCTTGTAGATACCTTGATCTCGTATGCGCGCAATCTAGGCAAGTGCGTTCTGATTGCTACTCATGATGTTGAGTTAGTTGCTGAGGCTGCCGACCGAGTTGTCTTTATCGCTGATGGCGATGTTGTCGCAGATGGCCCAACTATCGAAGTGCTGCTCTCTTCCCCCGCATTTGCGCCACAAGTTGCGAAGGTCATGTCACCTGCACCGTGGCTCACTGTGAGCCAGGCGCTCAATGGAATTGCGGCAGCCCCTGAAGGTGAAGCCCGACAATGAAGAGAACTCCAGATATTTATCGTCTCTCTCTCCAATCTAAATTAGTGTTATCCGCAACTTCGTTGATTGCACTTCTGGGTTTTATCTGGCCATTTTTCTACAGCGGAAATCTCCACTGGATCTTTGCTGTTGCCATTGCTGCATCGGCGCTCTTACTTATCTCAGAGATTGGAATTGGTTCGATCGATGCAAAATCAATTGCACTGCTTGGAGTAATGAGCGCCTTCATCACCTTGCTGAGACCGCTCGGCGCAGGCGCAGCTGGCCTTGAACCAATCTGGTTTGCACTCATTGTTGCGGCGCGAGTATTCGGTCCATCGTGGGGATTCTTACTGGGAATCACTTCGATGACATCGTCAGCACTTCTTACTGGTGGAGTGGGACCATGGTTGCCCTATCAAATTTTTGCAGCCGGGTGGATTGGTTTACTTGCGGGTTTACTTCCACACAGTATTGGTGGGCGAAAGATCAGAGGAGTTTCGGAAAAAGTCATGCTCATTGGCATGGGTGTCTTCGCCGCATTCACTTTTGGCATACTGATGGATCTACAGTTTTGGCCCTGGGTCCTAGGGAGAAGTACTGAACTCTCGTATATTCCCGGTGGGCCACTGAGTGAAAATATTTCTCGCTTTATTACCTTTCACTTTGCCTCATCTATGGCATGGGATATCCCTCGCGCGATTCTCACCTCAATCTTGATCGCCTTTACAGCCACACCATTCTTGCAAGCGTTACGACGATGCTATTTCAAAGCAGCTTTTGTCTCACCGATTGAGTTCAAATCCAACGTGAAGGCCTAGCGCTCTTAGTCGAGTTCTCTCAATCTCGTACTCTTGATGGAACAAAGGGCAATTCAACTATTGTCGCAACGCTAGTCCGCCCACGAATATCGATTGACACTTCATCTCCGATAGATAAAGAAGTGTCGACTAAGGCCAGTGCAATTCCTACACGCAATGTGGGAGAGAAAGTTCCACTTGTAACAACACCAACCACTGCTCCAGCAGGATTAGTCACCGACATCTCCGCGCGCGGTATGCCACGGTCATTCGAGCGCAACCCTCGCATACGTCGGGCGGGCCCAGCGCTCTTCTCGGCAGTCAACACATCACTTCCTTGAAATGCACCTTTCTTCCAACCGATAGCCCATGTTGCACTTGCTTGGACTGGTGAAATCGAAAGTGAAAGTTCGTGCCCATGTAATGGATAACCCATCTCTGTTCGCAATGTATCGCGCGCACCAAGTCCACAGACCGCTCCTTGCTGACGAAGAACTTCAGCGGCGAGTGCATCCCAGACCGACTCAACATCTTCTCTTGCCGGAATGATTTCAAAACCGTGCTCACCTGTGTACCCAGTACGACAGAGCAGCGCTGATGCTGTTCCGATTGTTACATGAGAGAACGCCATGTACTCAAGGTCACCTGACACTCCAAGGCTCTTCAGTACTGCTGTGGCCAAAGGACCTTGCAGTGCAATTACACCGTAAGCCTCATGAAGATTCTCAATCGTGATTGTCCTCGGTGCCTGTGCTTGCAGATCCTTGACGACATCTGTTGTGTTTGATGCATTTGGAACAAGGAAGAAATCAGTCGCACTATTTCGGTAGACGATGAGATCATCGATCACGCCGCCCTGAGAATTACAGAGAAGTGTGTATTGGGCTTGACCATCAGAAATTCGATTCAAATCGTTGGTGAAAATACTGTTGAGAAATTCAAGAGCACCCTCCCCCGTAACGCTTGCTTTACCCAGGTGTGACACATCAAAGATGCCTACTCGTTCTCGCACAGCGGCATGCTCACTCAGTACGCCTGTGGCCGGGTATTCAATCGGCATCAGCCACCCTCCGAAGTCGGCCATTTTCGCCTCAAGGGCGATATGGCGACTATGCAAAGGTGAATTTTTCATCCCATCAACCTACACTTAGGGCGAACGAAATCCTTGCTTGAAACTCATTTACCCTAAAACTGATTCACTCTGAAAGGCATCTGTGACTTCTACTATGACCGCACTATCACTGACCTCAACACTCAAAGATGAAATTCTCGTAGTCGGTCTAGCCCAAGGTGCACCTGCCCGCAAAGGTGCCAAGGCCTCGCTCGTCATCGAATCCGGAGATCTCGCACTTGATACCAAGAGCCTCGAAGAGATCCTTGTTGATTTGGGTGCGACTGGAAAAGCAGATGAAGTCATCAAGATTCCAGGAAATTCCGTACGACTTTTAGTCTTCACCGGGCTAGGAAAAGCATCCGCTAGTTACGGCCACGAAACTTTGCGCCGTGCTGCTGGAGCAGCCGCTCGAGTACTTACCAATCAGAAGTCTGCAACTTTCGCACTCCCTGTTCGCAACGTAGATGACGTTGCCGCGACAGCGCAGGGTGCCGGGCTAGGGGCATATCTCTTTAATGAATTTCGTAGCGACGAATCAGCAACAAGTGTCTCTCCACTCGCGGCTGCAAAGATTTTTACACCTCATGCGGCGAAGGCTGAATACAAAGATGTTGTCGAAGAAGCAACGGTGATTACCAAATACACCCACCTCACTCGCGATTTAATTAACACTCCCCCAAGTCATCTCAACCCTGCGAGCTTTGCAGCGCGAATGGTTGATGAGGTAAAAGCTGCTGGTGGCGCGCGTGCCGGTCTGACAATTACAGTGATGACCGAGGCTGCTCTCAAGAGCAAGGGCTACGGTGGAATTACCGCTGTCGGACAAGGTTCTGCTAACCCACCACGTTTAGTTCGAATAACTTACACACCCACAGGAAAAGTTAAATCAGCAAAACATTACGCCTTCGTCGGCAAGGGCATTACCTTCGATAGCGGTGGACTTGCTCTCAAGCCAGCACTTGGTATGGAGGCGATGAAATCAGATATGAGCGGTGCCGCCGCTGTCTGTGGTGCGGTACTTGCAATCGCTGCTCTGAAATTGCCCGTCACGATTGATACATGGGCTCCGCTTGCAGAGAATATGGTCAGTGATAACGCCACGCGACCAAGTGACATCATCACAATCTATGGTGGTAAAACTGTTGAAGTTCTCAACCCAGATGCCGAAGGACGCCTCGTCCTCGCCGATGCTTTACAACGAGCTCAAGAAGAGAAGAAGTTAGATGCTATTTTTGACATCGCAACACTGACGGGAGCTCAAGTTGTTGCATTAGGTACGCGCACGAGTGCTGTCATGACAAATAACGAAGCGCTATCGAACGCATTTTTATCTCTCACAGAAAAAACAGGGGAACAGTTTTGGCCGATGCCTCTTCCCACTGAACTTCGCGCATCCCTAGACTCCCCCGTTGCAGATCTTGCAAATATCGGTGATCGAATGGGTGGCATGTTGGTCGCCGGAATATTCCTTAAAGAATTTGTCTCTGACGATCTTCCATGGCTCCATCTTGATATTGCAGGTCCTGCCTACAACGATCGCAGCCCACATGGATACACCCCTGTTGGTGGTACAGGAATCGGCGTTCGTTCGCTGATTGCGGTGGCTAAGTCTCAGATTTAGGGATCTGACTGTGTGATCTCTCGCATGATGAGATCGCACCTAGCGCCCAGTTAGTCATTGGCCCTCGAGGCTGGCAAGATAAGGGCGTAAACCTCTTGGTAGACCTCTTGATAAACCGTGAGGTCGGATGAGTAAAGGAGTGCAACTTCTGTGTCTGATGTCGATCTCGTAATCCTCGGCGGTGGAAGTGGCGGCTATGCGGCCGCACTGCGAAGTTCTCAACTCGGACTCTCGGTCGTGCTTATTGAGGCCGACAAACTTGGTGGCACCTGCCTTCATCGCGGTTGTATCCCAACCAAGGCTCTCCTTCACGCTGGTGAAGTTGCAGATACTGCTCGTGAATCCTCAACATTTGGAATTAACACAACACTGAATTCAATCGAGATGACTGGCGTGAATTCATATAAAGATGGCGTTATCGCCAAACTTCATAAAGGCTTGCAAGGACTGGTTAAGTCTCGTGGGATCACTTATGTCGAAGGTTACGGAAAGCTTGTTGCAAAGAATGCCGTCGAAGTAAACGGGGTTCGCTACACCGGTAAAAATGTTATTTTGGCTACCGGCTCATATGCCAGAACTCTTCCTGGACTTGAAATTGATGGAAAGCGCGTCATCACATCAGATCATGGAACAAAACTTGATTACATTCCAAAGAGCGTCATTGTTCTAGGTGGCGGCGTCATTGGATGCGAATTTGCTTCAGTCTGGAAATCATTCGGCTCTGATGTAACCATTATTGAAGGCTTGCCTCACCTGATCGCTCTTGAAGATGAGTCATCCTCAAAACTCCTCGAGCGCGCTTATCGCAAGCGTGGAATTAAATTTGAACTTGGTACTCGCTTCAAGTCGCATACTGTGACCGCAGATGGAGTCACCGTCGAACTTGAAGATGGTCGCACATTCAGCGCCGAACTCTTATTGGTCTCTGTTGGTCGCGGACCAGTATCTGCAAACCTTGGTTATGAAGAGCAGGGAATCACGATGGATCGTGGATACGTACTTGTTGATAACAAGTGCCGCACCAACGTGCCTGGCATCTGGGCTGTTGGCGATTTGATTCCCACTCTGCAACTTGCTCACGTTGGCTTCCAAGAGGGCATCCTTGTTGCAGAAGAGATTGCAGGGCTAAACCCTCGCCCAATTAATTATGACGGCGTTCCACGCGTCACATATTCAGAGCCTGAGGTTGCCTCCGTTGGACTTACAACTGCGCAAGCAAAAGAGCGCGGTCATGATGTGGTCGAACTTAATTACGATCTTGCTGGAAACGGTAAGGCTCAAATTCTTGGTACATCAGGGTCAATAAAACTCGTTGGCCAAAAAAATGGACCAGTTCTCGGTATTCACATGGTTGGTTCACGAGTGGGCGAATTGCTCGCAGAGGCGCAACTAATCTTTAACTGGGAAGCAACTGCAGATGATGTTGCTCCATTGATTCATGCACATCCAACAATGTCTGAGGCTATGGGCGAAGCGCACATGGCACTAGCCGGCAAACCGCTTCACGCACACGGGTAAGGGGAAGAGACCATGACATTTTCAGTAAAGATGCCTGCACTAGGCGAAAGCGTCACTGAAGGAACTGTTACTCGCTGGCTTAAGGCAGAGGGCGATCACATCAATGTTGATGAGCCACTCCTAGAAGTTTCAACTGACAAAGTTGATACAGAAATTCCATCACCTGTCTCAGGAACACTCTCAAAGATTCTTGTTGCAATTGATGCCACTGTTCCAGTCGGTGCTGATTTAGCAATCATCGAAGATGGCGCAGCAGCATCTGTCTCATCTCCAGTTGCCGCACCAGTTGCCGCACCAGTTGCCGCACCAGTTGCCGCACCAGTTGCCGCACCAGTTGCAGCTCCCGTTGCCGCACCAGTTGCAGCAGCTCCTGATGCACCTGCAGCAGCTCCTGTTGCACCTGCAGCCGCACCTGCTACAGGTGGAACCATTATTTCAATGCCAGCACTTGGTGAAAGCGTGAGCGAAGGAACCGTTACTCGTTGGCTAAAGAATGTCGGCGATAGCGTCGCTGTTGACGAAGCGCTCCTTGAAGTATCTACCGATAAAGTCGATACCGAAATTCCATCACCAGTGGCAGGAATACTTATCTCTATCGATGTACCTGTTGATTCAACAGTTCCAGTTGGTGCGCGTCTTGCAGTCATTGGCGGTTCGGGTGCAACATCTGCTCCCGTCGCTGCGACTCCTCCAACGCCACCAGTTGCGGCGCCACCAGTTGCAGCGCCAGTGGCAGTGACTCCTCCACCAGTTGCAGCGCCAGTTGTTGCAGCGCCAGTGGCGGTTACTCCTCCACCAGCTCCTGCTGCTCCAGTTGCTCAGCCAACTGACTCTTATGTGACTCCTATTGTGAGAAAGCTTGCATCCGAACTTGGTGTCAATCTTGCTGGCATTCGCGGAACCGGAATCGGCGGGCGAATTCGTCGCGAAGATATCGAAGCGGCTGCAAAACCTGTTGCTTCAGCACCGCAAACCACATCGTCGCCAGCTCCTGCACGAACAGCTGCTGCGGTGAGTGCGTCACCTCTGCGTGGCACAACGGTAACAATGTCGCGACTACGCAAGGTAATTGCTGCTCGTATGGTCGAGTCTTTGGCAGTCTCTGCACAGTTAACAACTGTCATCGAAGTAGATGTCACAAAGATTGCGCGTCTGCGTGATCGTGCTAAGGCTTCTTTCGAAGCTCGCGAAGGCGTAAAGCTCTCTTTCCTTCCCTTCTTTGCAGTTGCAGTCTGTGAAGCACTCAAGCAACATCCAGTACTTAACTCATCCGTTGAGGGCGATCAAATTATTTATCATGGTGCTGAACATCTTGGTGTTGCAGTTGATACCGAGCGCGGACTACTCGTACCTGTTATTGCTAATGCAGGTGACCTCAACATGGGCGGCGTTGCTCGAAAGATTGCAGATCTTGCAGCGCGCACACGCGATAACAAGGTCAACCCTGATGAGCTCAGTGGCGGAACATTCACTCTGACCAATACTGGTTCTCGCGGAGCGCTCTTTGATACACCAATCATTAACCAACCACAGGTAGCGATCTTGGGACTTGGCGCAGTTGTAAAACGTCCAATGGTCGTTCGAGGTGAAGACGGTGGAGAGACAATTGCTATTCGTTCAATGGTCTATCTCGGTCTCTCCTACGATCACCGCGTCGTCGATGGTGCAGATGCTGCACGTTTCTTAGTCACCCTGAAAGAACGCCTTGAAGGTGGTTCATTCGAATCTGATCTAGGACTCTAATGTCAGCACTTCCTCAGCGTATCGCCGTTACTGGCGCATCCGGTCTCATTGGTAGCGCACTCGTCGGCCATCTCAAGAGCGAGGGTCATACCGTTCAGCGTTTGGTTAGACGTTTACCTGTCTCCCCTGATGAAATTCAGTGGGATCCAACAACGGGATATGTCGACACCGATGCACTTGCTGGAGTCGATGCCGTTATCCATTTAGCAGGCGTTGGCGTTGGCGATAAGCGTTGGAGCAAGAAATACAAGGCGCAGATTCTTAATTCACGATTACTTGGTACAGAGGCGATTGCAAAAGCAGTCGCTGAAATAAAGCCTCAGGTATTTATCAGTGCGAGTGCAATCGGATGGTACGGAGAATCTGGAAACCGCGCAGTTGTCGAGAGTGATCGCGTCGGTGATGATTTTCTGGCAGCCGTCTGTCGTGAATGGGAAGGCGCTGCTGATCTAGCAGTTGGAGTCCGAACCGTAAAGCTACGTACTGGGTTAGTTCTTGATCCAACAGGTGGCGCACTTGGAAAAATGTTGCCTCTCTTTAAATTTGGTCTTGGTGGAAAACTTGGATCAGGAAAACAGTGGTGGTCTTGGATCACACTCCACGATGTTATTCGTGCAATTTCATTTGCTCTCGAAAAACCAATTTCCGGTCCTATAAATGTGGTTTCACCTAACCCTGTAACCAATCAGGAATTTACTTCAGCTCTTGCACGAGCCATGCATCGACCAGCACTCTTTCCTGCGCCAGCTATCGCGCTTAAGATTGCACTCGGTGGCTTCTCATCTGAAGTTCTAGGATCGAAGAAAGTTATTCCGCAGAAACTTATTGATGAGGGTTTCACTTGGGATTATCCCCACGTAACGTCGGCTCTCGTTGCTCTCGTAGAAAATTAGTTAACTCAAGGGCTGCAAGTCGCCCAGATACCAACGCTCCGTTTTGAGATGCAGAACTTAGGTAATCCCCTGCACGCCACACACCAGGTTTTACAGATAGCGATTGTGCTCGTGCCTGGCCAGGCGGAAAGAGTGGAAGCGCGTTTTTAATATCGTATTTCGCAACAAGTTCCCAACTTGCGGTATCAACTCCCCACATCAAAGAAAGATGGCGCCTAATTTCAGATTCGGATGCATGCCCGAGTGAAGTGCTAGAAAAAAGAGTTCTATCGGCAGGAGCGCTCAATGGTAGAAGCTTAGAAATCGCTATTGAGTTCACTATTGGTCCTCGGGCCAAACCGTCTACACGTAACGTTGAATCACACTCAAAGAGATCCGGTGTGGAGTGAAACCATGTCGTGCAACTGACGCTCTCTCCCACATCTTCAATTTCAAGCAATTGCGCAGCAGTTGTTTGATCGGTAGCAACAATTATTGCGCGTGCTGAAATCTCACCGTGAGAGGTACTCAATGTAAGACCTGAAATTGCGTTGACTTGTACTCCGGTTTCTACGGCACCAATTTTGCTAGCGAGCACCCGTGACAGCTCACCTGCACCCATTGCCGGCAATCCTGGTGCTCCACTGATAAAACTCTTGATTATCTCTCTGCCACTTACAGCGTCTACACGTGAAGGATGAGCTAAGAAAACACCTGTCAAAAAGGGCCTGAGCACTCGTGCATACAATTTGTTACAGCCTGCAGCCAGTAACTCACTCTCAACATTTGATCCATGTGCCGAGTGTGACACGAGATACTTAAGGAATGAGAATTTCTCTCTCATGCTCCCTGATTGGCTTCGAAATGCAGAAGTGAGATATCTTCGCGGATCTCCAAGTCGTACAACTGAACCTTCTAGGGCGATATCAACTGCGCGCGATGCGTAACAAAAATCTAACTCGTTAATAATGTTAAGTGATTCAACTTCAGGGTATTTCGCATTAATCAATTGGAAGCCGCGGTCAAAGCGATACCCATTGATTTCATCGGTCTGAACTCGGCCGCCAAGAGTTGTTGAGGCCTCCAAAACACGTACCGCAACACCTGCATCTATTAAAGTTTTTGCCGCTGACAAGCCAGCAAGTCCTGCCCCTACAACGATGACAGGTTGTGAACTATCGGACACTTATTGCTCGCGCCTCTTCGATAATTTCAGCAACGCGCAATGCGTCGGCAAGGGAGACAGGTGCTGGCGCGCCGGTTTCTATCGCTGCCTTAACCAATGTATAAAAAGCTGCGTAATTTCCGCTGACGCTATCAACGGGTAGAACTTCTCCGCCCTTATGTATCTCAGCAGTGTTTGTCATCGGCGTTGACCACGCACCGCCAATAGGAATTTCACCCGCGCGAAGTGCATCTTCTTGCGGATCTAGTTCGTTGATGACTAGCGCTCCTTTGCTGCCAAGTAATCTCACGCGCGGTCCTGGTGCACCACTTACCGCTGACGCTGCCAGATATGAGTCCACACCTGATTCATGTCTCAAAACCACAGTGACATCGTCATCTGCTCCCCCGCGAATAGAGCGAACGCTGGCGCTGACAAGCTGTGCTGGTCCGAAATAATCGAGCGCTGTAGAGATTAAGTGGGATTGCAAATCCAGAAGTAAGCCACCACCCTCTTCTGGTGAGAGATTTTCGCGCCAGGATGCGAGATTTCTTTCGGGGCGAAAGCGCTCAAAGCGGCCGTCGAAGCGAAATGGTCTGCCGATTTCACCCGTGGCTAAGAACTTCTTGATCGTCAGGCTATCGCTATCCCAACGGCGATTAAAAAATGTTGTCAGAAGAGTCTTCTTCTTTTCAGATAGTTCAATCATCTCTTTGACTTCAGCCACCGTGCGTCCCATTGGTTTATCAACAACTGTAGGGATTTGGCGTTCCAGTGCTGCACGAGTTTGGGGAAGATGAGCGATGTTGCTCGAAGCAATTACTGCAAGGTCAAGATCGGAGTCTAAAAAGCTATCAAGGTCAGTGAAGACCTGTGCTTGTGGAAAATCGCTCTTTGCTTGCGCGATTCGTTCTGGGTTTGAAGTTAAAATCGAAGCAACTTCATACCCGCAACCTTTAAGCAATGGTGCATGGAAAACGCGACCTGCTAAGCCATATCCTGCGATTCCAGCACGCATAAATTAATTCACCGACTCCTTGGCAAGTTTTGATGGCCACCAGACTTTAGGGCCGATCTCGTGAACCAGAGCAGGCACCAAAATTGAGCGGACAATTATTGTGTCAAGGAGAACGCCAAAGGCAACGGCAAATCCGAGTTGAGCTAGCGGCACTAGAGGCAGTAAACCAAGCACAGCAAAGGTTGCCGCTAAAACAATTCCAGCAGATGTAATAACTGCTCCTGTCACCGTGAGTCCCTTGATAACACCGGCACGGGTGCCGATCTTCAGTGACTCTTCGCGAACACGAGTCATGAGGAAGATGTTGTAATCGATTCCGAGCGCGACTAGGAAGATGAAGGCAAACAATGGGAAGGAATTATCGCCACCTGGGAATCCGAAAATATGATTGAAAACAAGAGCGCAAACGCCCAAAGTTGCAAAGTATGAGAGCACTACCGTGCCCAACAAAAGAACAGCGCTCAATATGCTTCGGAGCAAGAGTCCAAGGATCAGCGTGATGACCAAGAGGACGATCGGAATAATTGTGCGATTATCTTCGGCGTTAGCAGTTCTCACATCGAAATAGACTGCGCTAGTTCCACCTACTAATGCAGAAGGATCTACTGACTTAGCTATTCGTCTGATTTCTGGAACATCATTTCCCGCTTCAACGCTATCGGGTGCGCGATTCAATGTGAGATTGAGAATTACCTTGCCATTAACTTCGGCGACATCCGGAAGTGGCTGGCCTGGAATTGGTAGCCCCGCCAACTGCGGGCTGACATCAGTCACACCTGGAGCATCCTTAAGAGCTACTGCCATTTGATCAATTTTTGCGGCTGAGAAAACTACTTGGGTGGGATCCCCCTGACCTCCAGGGAAATGTGTTTCTAACTTCTTCTGACCGACAACAGACTCAGGATTTCCAGTAAATGTATCAATAGTTCCGAGTCCATCTGTCTTCAACGTTGTAGATGCGAAGGCAAAGAGAAGAAGTATTGAACCAGTGACAACCCACGCCTTGCGAGGATTACTTTCTACCGAGCGTCCTACCTTTGACCATAAGCCACTCATATTGTGATCATCACCATCATGAAGTGGTTTACGTGGCCAGAAGATCCAGCGACCAAAGATAAGAAGAAACGCTGGAAGAAGTGTCAAGATTGTAAACATCGCAGAGACGATTCCGATAGCACCCACTGGTCCTAGACCGGCTGTGTTCGAGAGTTGGCTAAAGAGAAGAATTAATAGCGAGATAGCAACAGTTGACCCTGATGCAAGAATTGGTTCCCAGACGCCTTTATACGCCGCGCGCATTGCATCAAATCTGTTTTCATAATGATGCAACTCTTCTCGGTATCGCGCTATCAAAAGAAGTGCGTAGTCCGTAGCGGCACCGATGACTAGGATCGAGAGAATTCCCTGCGACTGACCATCGACGTCGATAATGTCATTTTTTGCAAGGAGATAAACAATTCCACCGGCAAGAGTCAGGGCGAAGAGCGCGGATAGAAGCGGAATAATCCACAAGATAGGTGAGCGATAGACAACGATCAAAATCACCGCGACCACTCCAAGAGTTGTCAGCAAGAGCGTAGAGTCGATTGTTCCAAAGGCAGCGAAGAGATCGCCAAAGAGCCCGCCAGGGCCGGTCACATAAGCATCGACGCCATTAGCTTCTGCAATCGGTGCGATGTCTTCTCGTAGCGCTTCTACGATGGCCGGAAGTACTGGTTCGTCATTCGGAAGAACTTTGCCGAGGGCTGTGCCATCAAGTGGAATATTGGCAAGTATCGCAGCGCCATCTTCTGATGGAAATGCAGTGATCTGCTGACCGGGTGCGATGTAATCAGAAATCTTCGCCGAGGTTCCGCCGAGTGTGATATCCCCTACGGTTGCAAGGTGAGAATTAATCGCCGCAAATGTCGCAGCATCACCCTTTCCTTCAAAGAGGATAAGTGTTGGAAAGGTGAAGGAATCTTTATCTGAAAATGTAGCGATAACTTCTGAGGCTTGTGTCGCCTCAGCCCCTTTAGGAAGAAATGATGAATTGTTATTCTCTTGGACTGACGTCAACTTTCCAAAAAGCGGTCCGAATATTCCAGTTACCAAGAACCAGGCGATGACGACCAGCATGGCGATTGCAAACGGCTTACGATTCTTCTTTGTTGACACGGTTATAGGGGCCCTTCGTGGTTACGCGCTCTGCGGATTAGCAAGAAGGCCATCCTACCTTTAGGCTGGGACTGTGCCAGTTGCCGACTCAGCGATCTCACACTCGCCAATAGCTCTCAAGCGTGCGGGGCTTATGCAATACCTTGATGCACTCGATCTGCAGAGATCACTGCATCGAGAAATCGCAGATGGTGTTCGTGAAAACACATTGCTCTTACTTGAGCACCCCTCTGTATTTACAGCTGGCAAAAGAACCCAGATGCATGAACGTCCTAGCGATGGATCACTCGTCATCGATGTTGATCGCGGCGGAAAAATCACATGGCACGGACCAGGACAGTTGGTTGGTTATCCAATCGTCCGACTAGCAAAACCAACCGAACTCGTAGGCTTTGTTCGTGAAATCGAAGGAGCGCTTATCGCAATTTGTGGCGAGCTCGGCCTCACTACTCAACGCGTAGATGGAAGATCCGGAGTGTGGGTCGTAGAGGGCGCCAGCCAACGCAAGATCGCCGCTATTGGCATTCGAGTTGCATCAGGGGTCAGCATGCATGGTTTTGCCCTCAATATTGACCCAGATTTGAGCGCATACGACTCGATTATTCCCTGCGGGATCGATGATGCCAGCGTCACATCTCTTTCAAAGGAACTCGGCCGTAGTATCAGCACTGACGAAGTGCTTCCTATTGTTGAGAAACATATGTACGAGTCGCTAGCGAAGGTGAGTCGATGACAACACATCCTGATGATCGCAAAATGCTGCGTATCGAAGCACGCAATTCTCAGACTCCAATCGAGCGCAAACCCGAATGGATCAAAACTCGCGCCAACATGGGCCCTGAATACACCCGTCTACTCACACTCGTTAAATCTGAGGGCCTTCACACCGTCTGCCAAGAAGCTGCATGTCCAAACATTTTTGAATGTTGGGAAGATAAAGAAGCAACATTTCTCATCGGTGGTGATCGCTGCACTCGCCGATGCGATTTTTGCAATATTGACACTGGTAAACCGCTACCGATTGATCGCGAAGAACCTCGCAAAGTTGCCGAATCTGTAAAGTCGATGGGACTTAAGTACGCCACCATCACTGGTGTTACGCGCGATGACCTTGAAGATGAAGGTGTCTGGCTTTACGCCGAGACAATTCGTAAGGTTCACGAATTGAATCCAGGGTGTGGCGTTGAAATGTTGGCTCCTGATTTCAGTGGAAATCCAGATTTACTCAATCAAGTCTTTGATGCAGCCCCTGAAGTATTTGCTCATAACCTCGAGACTGTTCCGCGAATTTTCAAAACAATCAGACCTGCCTTTACCTACGAACGCTCACTTAATGTCATCACTCAGGCGCGTGATTATGGCTTGATTACAAAATCTAATTTGATTCTGGGTCTAGGCGAGACACGAGAAGAAATTTCACAAGCCCTCGTTGACCTGCGTGGTGCAGGATGTGATCTCATTACAATTACGCAGTATCTACGACCAACAATGAAACACCATCCGGTAGAACGCTGGGTTAAGCCGGAAGAGTTTGTTGAACTCGCGCAGGAAGCAACTGAGATTGGTTTCCCTGGTGTCATGAGTGGGCCTCTGGTCCGCAGTAGCTACCGTGCAGGTCGCCTTTATCGCCAGGCAATGGAATCACGCGCGCATAGTAAAGTGAAGTAGATGGCAGATCTTGTCTATCCCCCAGTAATTGGTGCTCTCAAGACTTTTTGGAAATACCTGGGTCTACGTTTTAACTCTCAAGGAGTGGAGAACATTCCTCGTGAAGGTGGAGCAATCCTGGCGATGAACCACATTGGTTATCTCGACTTTGCATTGATCGGAACCTGCGCACTTCCTGTAAAGAGATATGTTCGATTTATGGCTAAGCGAGAACTTTTCGACAATAAAATTGTTGGTCCTTTGCTCCGCGGAATGCATCACATCAGCGTAGATCGCTCAAGCGGTTCGGCTTCTTTTGTCGCAGCGCTACGAGCGCTGAAATCGGGTGAAATCGTTGGAATATTTCCTGAAGGAACAATTTCAGTCAGTTTTGAATTAAAAGAATTTAAATCGGGTGCGGTACGCCTTGCTATTGGTGCGGATGTTCCAATTATTCCGACTGCAGTGTGGGGTTCGCAGCGAATTTGGACCAAGAAGGTCAAGCGCGATCTCTCTCGAAAGAAAGTTCCAATCTATGTTGCCTTTGGTAAGCCCCTCTATTTCTCAAGGGATTCAAGTGTCGAAGAGGGTGAGAAGGAACTTCGCGCGGCAATGGAAGAACTTCTCTTTGATCTTCAAGACCGATATCCCGATAGCCATGTCGGAGCGCGCTGGGCGCCGATCCGTCTTGGTGGAAGCGCCCCTGCTCCCCTAAACTAACCACCATGTTTAAGCGAAAGAAAAAAGAGCGAAAGATCAGAGAACCTCGGTTCAAGGCGATAAGAGATGCCTACGCCGTAACAAAGAGTGTGAAGCCTTGGATCGGCTCTTTACTGATCGCCATTTTCTTTGTCGTTCTTGCAACAGGGGTTGGAATCGGATTCCTCGTAGGTCATCCTGTCTACTTCGGCTTTATCGCTCTGCCACTAGCGCTTCTCGCCACACTCTTTATCTTCTCGCGCTTTGCACTCGCTGCAAGCTTTGCAAGCGTTGAAGGACAGTTAGGTGCTGCAGCAAGTGTTCTCATGGCTATTCGTAAAGGGTGGACCACAACCCCGGCAGTTGCTGTCAATAAGAACCAAGATATGGTTCATCGCAGCGTTGGTCGCGCAGGAATAGTTCTTACTGCAGAAGGATCAGTTGCCACACGTCAATTGATTCAATCGGCACGCAAAGATGCCGAGAGATTCGCACCCGGTGTACCAATTTATGAGATCTGGATAGGCGATGGCGAAGGTCAAGTTCCATTAAGAAAATTGCAGAAGCAGGTTTCAAAGTATAAGAAGAGTCTTTCGGCGCATCAGATGCGTGAAGTACGTGCTCGCCTCAAAGCGGTAGGTGGAATGTCTCTACCAATTCCAAAGGGACCAATGCCAAAGAATGTGCGAGTGCCTAAGCGTTAGTTTTTCTCGTAAAGACTAAAACAGTTCCACTCAGACGCTCGTTTATTCCACGCCCGTTCTGATCAAAAGTCACGGCAGTTACTACGATCGCTAAAAGAGCGGTGCGTATAAGCCCTTGCTTAGGAGTTGGCGCTTGTCCATCAAGAAATCGAACGATTTTAAGTCCCACAATTTTGTGACCAGGAGTCGCTCCTCCCAAGATAGAGAAGAGCAGGTACTGGCCAATAAAGAGAAAGTAGACCGTGAACGAATAATTTCTAGATTCGAACGGGGTTATAAAGGCGTGGGTAATCAGGTTACAGAAGGCCCAATCTACGGCTAGGCCAAGCATGCGTCGTCCTTGCGAGACCCGCGGATAGCGCGGATCAATCGCCAAAGGGTCCATGGGTTGAGCCTATCGGAGGGCGACTTCTTTCGCCCTGGCAGGGCCAGGATGTAACAAGGCTGTAACACGGCGATGATGCCATTTTTACCTACTGGTTCTAGGGTTAAGCCATCGCAGAGAGCCTCAGAGTCGAGCTCCTCGCATCGATCACAGACAATCGGAGTACTTCATGTTTAAGAATGCGCAAGAAATTTTTGCATATATCAAAAAAGAGGACATTAAATTTGTAGATGTTCGCTTCACTGATCTTCCAGGTATCCAACACCACTTCAACGTTCCTGTTGAGTCATTTGATGAAGCAGTTTTCACAGATGGTCTGATGTTTGATGGATCATCGATCCGTGGATTCCAATCAATTCACGAATCAGATATGAAGCTCCTGCCGGTCACAGAATCTGCTTATCTTGATCCTTTCCGTCTTGAGAAAACTCTGATCATTATTTTCTCAGTGCACAACCCAACAGATAACACCCCATATTCACGTGACCCACGTGGAGTTGTGAAGAAGGCTGTTGATTACTTAAAGTCAACAGGTATCGCCGATCAGGCATTCTTTGCTCCAGAGGCTGAGTTCTACGTATTTGATGCGGTCCGATTTAAGACTGGTATCAACGAGGCGTACCATCACATTGATTCATATGAAGGTGCATGGAATACCGGCATCGTTGCAGATCCAGATGGAACTCCAAACCGCGGATACCGCACACGCATCAAGGGTGGATATTTCCCTGTTTCACCAACAGATCAATTCGCAGATCTCCGCGATGAAATGGTGATGGAACTCGGTCGCGCGGGCTTGCTCGTCGAGCGTTCACACCATGAAGTAGGAACAGCCGGTCAGATGGAGATCAACTATCGCTTCACAGATATTCTCACCGCAGGTGATGAGTTAATGAAGTTTAAATACATCATCCGTAACGTTGCCTGGGAAGGCGGCAAGACTGCAACCTTTATGCCAAAGCCACTCTTTGGAGATAACGGTTCAGGTATGCACGTCCACCAATCATTGTGGAAAGATGGAAAGCCACTCTTCTTCGAAGCAGGAACATACGGCGATCTTTCAGATATGGCTCGCTGGTATATCGGTGGCCTTCTCAAGCATGCACCTTCACTCCTTGCATTTACAAACCCAACGGTGAACTCTTACCGACGTTTGGTTCCAGGATATGAAGCACCTGTAAACCTTGTCTACTCAGCGCGTAACCGCTCTGCATGTATCCGAATTCCAATTACAGGATCAAGTCCTAAGGCAAAGCGCATTGAGTTCCGTTGCCCAGATCCATCATCAAATCCATATCTTGCGTTTGCAGCAATGCTCATGGCGGGAATCGATGGAATTATCAATAAGATCGAGCCACCTGCACCAGTTGATAAGGATCTTTACGAACTCGAAGGTGATGAAGCTCGTGCGATTCCACAGGTTCCAGGATCACTCGATGCAGTTCTCGATAGCCTTGAATCAGATCACGCATTCCTCACACAAGGTGGCGTCTTCAGTGAAGACCTCATCTCTACCTGGATCGAATGGAAGCGTAAGCAAGAAGTTGATTACGTACGCTTGCGTCCGCATCCAGCAGAGTTCGAGCTCTATTACGATCTCTAGAATCTTTGTGTAAAGAAACCCCGCCAATCACATGGCGGGGTTTCTTTTTCTGACTCCCCGATCAGCGCTTCCGATAGACTCATGCATATGAAGCGCCAGATCTCCCCCTTAAGAGAGTATCTCCATAGAGAGTCATCATCAGGATTGTTCTTAGTTCTGGCCGCAGCCCTCGGTCTAGCCGTTGCGAACTCCCAGCTATCTGAACGCTACTTTGACGTTCTTGCGATCACATTCACTGTAGATGAGGGTTTTTTCTATCTCTCACTTCCTGTCTTGAAAGTCATCAATTACGGACTTATGACGATCTTCTTCTTTGTCGTGGGACTTGAAATAAAGAGAGAGCTAGTCGCTGGTCATCTATCTTCGGTAAAGAAAGCTGCGATGCCATTTCTTGCTGCAGTGGGTGGAATGGCAGTTCCTGCTGGACTTTACCTGCTCATCGCAGGCGGAGAAGCTCCAGAAGGATGGGCTGTACCGGTAGCAACAGATATTGCTCTCGCCATTGGACTACTTGCAATGATGGGGCCATCGGTAACCCTGGCTCTACGTTCGTTTCTCTTAGCCTTGGCAGTCATAGATGATATTGGTGCGATTCTTATCATCGCAGTTGTCTATTCAACGGGGATCACATTCTCTTGGCTAGCTGCAGCTCTCGTGACCATTCTTGTCATAGTTCTTCTTGGAAGAACGAGCGTCACATCATTCTTTGTCTACATACTGCTTGGACTTTTACTCTGGTACAGCCTCTATCGAACAGGTGTCCACCCAACGTTGGCTGGTGTAATCCTCGGCCTACTTGCACCCCATAAAGAAATGCCTCACGCTGATTTTGAAGATAGCGATGACGGATCGGTTTCCTACGTTGAGTATTTAGGTGCCAAGCTTCATCCTTATTCAAGCTTGTTGATCGTCCCATTATTTGCCTTTGCAAACACAGGTGTTGTCATCACTTCAGAGTCCATTAGGGATGCTGCTACATCTGCGATTGCTTGGGGAATTTTCATCGGATTAGTAATCGGTAAGCCTCTTGGTGTTGTCGCAGCGTCGTATGCGGCATCCAAGGCAAAGGTGGCTGAACTCCCCGACAATCCTGAATTTTCAAAGATGGTTGCGACGGGATCTGCTGCTGGAATTGGTTTTACCGTTGCACTCTTTATTGCTGATCTCGCCTTTGATGACCTTGTGCTTCAAAATATTGCAGTGGTAGCAGTCATTGCTGCATCAGTTGTCAGTGCCTTGATGAGCACTCTTTTCTTTAAGCTTTCAGGTAAGTAAATCTGACCTAGAGTTTGTCGATCCAACCCCAGACAGATTCTGCCCCCGAATGACCAACCAGCACGATCACTGCAATGCTTGCCAGTGATGCCACAATCAGGGCGAGTGAAGTAAGTCTGCGAACCCAGACCGAGCCCACAGTTGCACCTGAACGATCTAAGCGCCAGCGCAGATAAATGAGCGCGACCATAGGCAAAGTAATGAACGGTGCGATCTCACCGAGCTCTGCATGGTTTCCCATATCTTTATCCAGAATCTCTTCAAAGGCTTCTCCGGTAACTTTTGCAAGAAATAACGAAAGTTGAGCAAAGAGGGCGATAAAAAGAATCAGTTTTCCATAACGCCGCGAGAAGCTTGGTAGATATGACATGACCAGAGCGCCAATTGCAACAAGTGGAATGAGAACAATGGAGGCATGAATCACCAGCGGGTGAAGCGGAAGCCCCGCGACAGAACCAAAGAGTCCCCCTGAGATAACCATGACGTAATCTTAATCTAAGAAGAAATCAAGAAGGAAATCAGTTGTTCCAGGCACTACTGAATACTTCTCTAAGTCTGTGACTCCAACGGATGCTAGAACTTCGTCATCGACATAGAAGTTACCGCTGTTTTCCTTGGCATCGCGGTTGAGAATGACATAGGCAGCATCTGCGAGAATCTCCGGAGTGCGACATGATGCAGTATCAATCCCAGGAATCATCTGTAGGGCCGCGGTATCAATGGCTGTTCGTGGCCATAGCGCGTTTACCGCTACTCCATCACGTTTGAATTCTTCTGCCATTCCAAGCACGCACATCGACATTCCATATTTTGCCATCGTGTAAGCAACGTGATTTTTAAACCACTTGGCCTTCATCGACAGAGGAGGTGAAAGAGTCAAAATATGTGGATTGCGTCCCTGGGCGGCGCTCTCCTTGAGGTGAGGCAACGCTGCTTGTGATGTGAGAAATGTTCCGCGGACGTTGACATCAAACATCAGGTCAAATCGCTTCGCAGGGGTTCCTAGAGTTGGTGTCAGATTAATCGCGCTGGCATTGTTAATCAGGATATCAATCCCACCAAACTCAGCCGCTGTCTGCGCAATTGCAGATGCAATCTGATCTTCATCACGAATATCGCACTGGATTGGTAGGGCTACTCCCCCAGCTGCTTCAATCTCTTTCGCTGCTGTGAAGATAGTTCCCGGCAACTTTGGATTTGGATCGGCGGTCTTTGCCGCAATGGCAACAGATGCGCCATCGGCTGCTGCGCGAAGTGCGATTGCTAAGCCGATTCCGCGAGATCCTCCTGTGACAAAAATTCGCTTGCCCTGCAGGTTTCCTGAGATTGACATTACTTTGCTCCCTTTTCTGCAGATTTCTTGGCCATAAATTTCATAAATGCTTCCATCGCCTCATCTGATGTAAGTGCAAGTGAGAAGAGTTGGAACTCGGCTTTCATTACAGCCGCGACCGCATCATGCTTACTCGCCTTAATCAGCGCCTTGGTGTTAATGATTGCAGTAGGTGGCTGTTCGGCAATCTGTTGAGCTATCACCAGCGCTGTGGCATATGCATCGGTTGAAATCTCGGCGACTAGCCCCATCTCTTTCGCGCTCTCAGCAGAGAATGACTCACCTGTCATAAAAATCTTTGCCGCACGTTGGTAGCCCACGAGTTCAGGAAAGAGAAGGCTCGAACCCGCCTCTGGAACTAACCCAAGGGATGCAAAAGGCATTGAGAAAGTTGCATCAGGATCAGCCACTACTACATCGCAATGCAACAACATCGTTGTTCCGACGCCAATTGCATTTCCATTTACTGCAGCTAATAGTGGTTTTGGAAAATCAAGGAGTGCACCCAAGAATGCAGCAACAGTTGAATCTTCAGTCGTAGGAGGGTGCTCCATAAAATCTCTGATGTCATTACCGGCTGTGAAGTGCGCACCGGTGCTCGTCAGAATTACTGCTCTGACTCCAAAATCACCAGCCGCTTCGTTCAGGGCAGTGGCAAGATCGGCATACATGTCACGGGTAAGTGCATTCATCTTCTCAGGACGGTTAAAGGAGAGCGTGAGGATGCTTCCCGACGAGGCTTTGGTGATGTTACTCATGAGTAGAGGCTACTACCTACCGATGGATTAGAGAAGCACCCGAGATCATTGAGAAAAAGAATCACCCGACCTGCTTACGCAGACCGGGTGTTCTTTATTACCGAGAGATGTATTACCGAGAGTGTGATTTCTTAGCGATCGAGAGTTCCTGCGATGAAAGCTTCAGTCTTGTCATGAGCCTGCTCATCTGTGTATTGCACAGGTGGAGTCTTCATAAAGTAAGACGATGGTGAAAGAAGTGCTCCACCAATCTTGCGATCAAGGCCGATCTTGGCACAGCGAAGTGCATCGATGATGACACCAGCTGAGTTAGGTGAATCCCACACTTCAAGCTTGTACTCGAGGTTCAGTGGAACATCTCCGAATGCACGGCCTTCAAGACGAACATAGGCCCACTTGCGATCATCGAGCCATGGGATGTAATCAGAAGGTCCAATGTGAACATTCTTCTCGCCCATATCGTGATCAAGCTGTGATGTAACTGAGTTTGTCTTTGAGATCTTCTTAGACTCTAGGCGATCACGCTCAAGCATGTTCTTAAAGTCCATATTTCCACCAACGTTGAGTTGATAGGTACGCTCTAGGAAGACGCCGCGATCTTGGAACAACTTAGCCATGATGCGGTGAGTGATGGTCGCACCAACCTGGCTCTTAATGTCATCTCCAACAATTGGGAGTCCAGCATCTTCAAACTTCTTCGCCCACACTGGATCTGATGCGATGAAGACTGGAAGTGCGTTGACGAATGCACATCCTGCATCAAGAGCGCACTGCGCGTAGAACTTGGCCGCAACTTCAGAACCAACTGGTAGGTAGCAGATGAGTACATCTACTTGCTCTTCCTTGAGGACGGCGACTACATCTACAGCAGCAGCTGTCGATTCTGTGATTGTTTCGCGATAGTAACGACCAAGACCATCGTGGGTAACTCCTCGGAGCACCTCTACGCCAGTCTTTGCTACATCGCTAAATTTGATTGTGTTATTTTCGCTAGCCCAGATTGCATCTGCAAGATCTAGTCCAACTTTCTTTGCATCCACATCAAAGGCTGCAACGAATTTAACATTGCTGATGTGATACGCGCCGACTGTTGCATGCATAAGACCTGGGATCTCCTGATCTGCTGCTGCATCCTTGTAGTAAGTAACACCTTGAACCAATGAGTTGGCGCAGTTTCCTACTCCAACGATGGCAACACGGATGTCGCCTTTTCCAGTTGTGATTTTCACTCTATTTCCTCTCGGTTTTGATCATGTCTTCTAGCCAAGCAATTTCTCGCATAGCCGATTCCAGCGAATGGCGGCGCCACTCCTCTAGATATTTATCGATACCAGCTGGCGAGCGCTCAAGTTCTCCTCGGAGCATCTCGGCCTTCTCTTGCAGGCGACGATGGCGCCCTTCGAGAATTCTTATTCTGTTCTTACTTGATGTAGGGCTAAAGAAAGCAAAGCGAATCTCAAAGGCATCGTCTTCCCATGCTTCTGCATTGACACTTTCAGCCAAATCTAAAAATCTCTCCGTACCTGATTCGGTGATTGAGTAGACGATTCGTGAACGACGTGAGCCGTGCTCGACATCGCATTCTTGGATCAAGCCCGCCTCTAACATCCGGCGTAGCTGTGGGTAGAGGACTGAGAATGAGAGTGCGCGGAATGGTCCGAAGATCGCGCTCATACGTTTGCGTAGCTCGTATCCATGGAGCGGACCTTGAGAAAGGAGTCCGAGGAGGGCGAGTTCGAGTGAATCTGCACGCGAGCGCATCAGCTCTCCCCCTCTTCTCTGCTTGGGCTATATATCTACAGCGCTATATATCGAATCGATATATCTAACGCTATTGAACATGAGATGGGGTCAGACCGCAACTCATGCCGCTTTCGACTCGCCGAGAACCACAGATGAGTAGCCATATAGGCAGAAGGGCGCCTAGGTGAGAGTCTTGAGTGTGATCCCCTCCCGTATCGGCGAATACCTCGTGGCAGCGATAGTGATCATCCTCGCCCCTGGCCCAAGCGTTCTCTTCGTGATTGCGCGAGCGATCTCGTGGGGTCGCAGGGTTGCTGTCTTGACCGTCCTCGGCAACTCCTTGGGCGCTCTCACACTCTCAGTCGTCGTCGCACTTGGGTTTGGCCCACTGCTCTCTCGTTCAGAGCTGCTCTACGCCGCGGTGCAATGGGGAGGTGGGCTCTATCTCCTCTATCTCGGAATCGATGCATGGCGCAAGCGATCACTGCATGCCGCGGCAATGAGTGAAGCTAAAGAACTCCATAGTCCAACTCTGTGGCAATGTGTTCGAGATGGTTTCTGGGTGGGAGCACTTAACCCCAAGGGAATCGTCTTCTTTGCCGCTGTCCTGCCACCCTTTGTTGATAGAGATCAAGGAGAGATCACTCAGCAATTACTTTTCATGGGCGCCTGTTTTGCAATCCTTGCCTTCTTTCTCGACTCAACATGGGGATTGTTGGCCGGTACTGCACGGAGCTGGCTCAGTGGTGATGAACGACGGCTTATAACGCTTCGGGCTTTAGGAGGAATCGTCATCATGGTTTTAGGAATTTTGGTTATTGCAACGGCCGCTCGTGATTTAATCGCCAAATGAGTTCATCTGCCATTAAGCGCCCTGAAAAACCAGCTCGCGACACAATTGCGCCATCTGATCTCACCTTTGGACTTTCCACTTGTAAGCGATGTATCTGGATCAAATACTGGTTCAAAGTCACAATGCCAGGACAATTTCCATTGGTAAAGCCATTGGCTGATGCGCAGGAAGAACATTTTCGCCGCGCTTCCATGCAAGATCTAGATCCCACATTAGCGCCAGGAGTTGTTAAGCAGTGGGGTCAGTGGGTGAAATCTTCTCCTTTAGTTATTGCGGGTCGAACAACGACGTGGAAGATTCTTGGAATTTATGATCTGCTCGCCCATTATGAAGATGGATCTGTCGGAATTATTGATTGCAAAGTTTCTGATTCAGATCGTGATAACGGTCAATTCTATGCTCCGCAACTAGAGGCGTACGCACACGCGCTTGAAAACCCTGATCGCGGAAAGCCCTTTCCAGTCTCATCGATGGGACTCCTTGTATGGAAACTCAATGGAGTCACTCCTACCGCCGATGGAACACACGGGTTTGGGGTTACCCAGCATTATCTTCCGGTCGAACGAGATAGTAAAAAATTTCACGCGCTGCTTGAAGAACTCGTGGATGTTATCGAAGGTGAATTTCCGGATGCTGGTCCTGAATGCCCAACCTGTAACTACCTCGTGCAGAGAGCAGAGATTCAATCAATCGGATGAATCAGACTCCTGATCGCGTTTAGTTGATCCTGGTTTCTTAGCCTTCACTGCATACTCATCGACATACTCTTGCCCGGATAGCTCCTGCAGGCGTGCCATGATTTTATCTGTTACTTCGCGAAGGTATGCCTGATCGGTTGAATCACCATCAAAGTACATGGCTTCACCAAATGTCATTCCTACGCGCTTGATATTTGGAATCACTTGACCTGATGGTTGAATTTTTTCAGTGTTAAACATTGCTACAGGAATAACTGGGGCTCCTGATTCGATAGCCAGGCGAGCGATACCTGTGCGCCCTCGGTAGAGGCGGCCATCTGGAGAACGAGTACCTTCTGGGTAAATTCCAAGACATTTTCCTTCAGATAGAACCTGAAGTCCTGTGATGAGTGCGGCTTCGCTACGCCTTCCACCTGAACGATCAACTGGAACCTGGCCGAGGGCGATAAAGGTTAATTTCTTCAGCAGACCTTTAGGCCCAGGGGATGTGAAGTACTCACTCTTCGCGAGGAAGGTTACTTTGCGAGGAACGACCAACGGCATAAATATGGAGTCGCTAAATGAAAGGTGGTTTGAGGCAATAATCAGTGGACCAGAGCCAGGAACATTACGCAGACCCTTTACCTTCGGGCGAAAGAGAATCATGAGGAAGGGTGTGAGGAAAGCGCGCAAAGTGCCATAGGGCAGATTGTTCATGCTCATAATTTATCCCCTTTCTACTCAATCTGGTCAGTTTATGCGAATATAAAGCATGGTACCAACCTCAGATGAGTCAAAACCAGAGCAGAATCCTGGCCAAGATGACCAAGATCTCATAGATGACAAATTTAACGCTCTGGTCTCTGGACTCTCTCTGGATCAAAGCGCGCCGACTGATTATCTTGACTCGATCGCAGATCAGCACGAGGTTGACGGCTTTACTCCCCCAGAACCGCAGCGAATTAATTTCTTCACTTCAATCAAAGATGGCATGAAAGCATTTAAGAAGTGGAAGGATAACCCTAGAAGAGATAACACAGACCTCGATGATGATGGAGCGCAGCTATGAGTACAGAATTTAGATGGGGAATCCTTGCAAGTGGTGGAATTGCACAAGCATTTGCACGAGATCTTTCATACTTTAATCATCACATTGTCGCTGCCGTAGGTTCACGTTCTCAAGAAAGCGCGGATTCATTCGCTGCAGAATTTCCTGGGTGCACAGCTTATTCAAGTTATGAAGCACTCGTCGCAGACCCAACGCTCGATGCCATCTATGTTGCATCACCACATCCATATCACGTGAGCAATACCGTCCTTGCACTTAATGCCGGAAAGCCAGTCTTATGTGAAAAACCATTCACTATCAATGCAGCCGAAGCTCGCCAGATGAAAGCGGCAGCTGATGCAAACGGTGTGGCCCTCATGGAAGCAATGTGGGCACGCTTCTTGCCACACATGCATAAGGTCCGTGAAATTCTTGCATCCGGAATCCTTGGAGATATCTGGGCAGTTGAGGCAGATCACGGACAACGTCTTTCAGATTATGCCAACCCTCGACACTGGGAGCCATCACTTGGCGGCGGCGCACTTCTAGATCTTGGGATTTATCCAATCTCTTTTGCTCATATGGTTCTGGGCGTTCCAGATAAAATCACATCCTCTGCAACCTTTACAGATAAAGGTGTAGATGCGAGTTCTACTGTAATTTTTGATTACAAGAGCGGTGCTCAAGCAATACTTACCTCAAATATGATGGTCTCAACTCCTTGTAGGGCAACGATCTGCGGCACTCTTGGAAAGATAGAGATTGATCGCACTTTCTACAATCCAGCTTCAATGCGCGTGATTATGCATGATGGAACAACCACGGAATATCCCAATGAGTATAAGGGTCATGGACTCCGTGATCAGGCTCTTGAATTTGAGAGAGTTGTTCGTAGCGGTGCCAAGAGTTCAGCTATTTTGACGCCAGATGAATCAATTCTCATAATGGAATCACTCGATGAAGTGCGAAAGCAGATTGGCCTTATTTACCCAAGCGAGAGATAGCGTGCAGAGCAGATTTCACTTATAGTCGAGCGAGATCTGCAACTCCTACTAGCCCAGCTTCATTTCCCAACTGCGCGGGAACAATATCTGGGTATGGATGCTTACCTGCAAATGGCATATGACGAATCAAAGACTGACGGGTGGGCTCTAGAAGTATCTCCCCCGCATCAACAACTCCACCACCGATAACAATGCGAGTGGGGTCAAGGATCACACTCAATGAAGCGATCCCTGCCCCTAAGTAATGTGCAGTTGTATTAAAAGCTGCCAGTGCCACCGCATCTCCTGCCTGCGCAGCTTCGGTGATGTGCTTTCCTGTGAGCCCATCGAGGGTTCCATTTCCAAGGGAAAGTAGATTGCGTGCAAGTTCTGGGGTCGCACTAATTGCTTCACGCGCATGACGCATCAGCGCGCTTCCACTTGCATACTGCTCGAAACAGCCGCGCGCTCCACATCCACAGAGATGTCCTTCAGGCACTACTCGCATATGGCCGATCTCAGCTGCTGTTCCAAAACCACCTCGATAGAGATTGCCATTCACAACTATTCCGCCACCGATTCCAGTGCCAACAGTGACAATCAAAAGATGGTCATGTCCACGACCCGCACCGAAAGCCGCTTCGCCCCATGCGGCGGCATTGGCATCATTTTCGATAACAACTGGAAGACCAATCAATGCAGTCAACTGTGCATCGAGGTCAACGCCATTCCAACCAGCGATGTTCGGCGTTGCCAACATAGTTTTTCTATCGGATGAGACAAAACCTGCAGCTGAAATACCTACGGACTCAACTGTGTAAGCAGCCATCAACTCTCGTGCAACATCTGCGATTGCTGCTGTGAGCGCTTGACCACCCTCACGTGGCGTATCACGCCGTGCATCGATAAGAATTTTTCCCGATGCATCTACTACCCCACCAAGAACTTTTGTCCCTCCGACATCAATGCCGATTGTGTAGGTCATAGATATCTTTAAGCTTCGCAGTGCTCTTTTAGCTGCGCAAGTGTTTGATCAATAGTCATTTTCTCTTGCTTGGTAACCATCATTTGCGGAATCGGCATAGAGACTCCCACCGAAAGTTCGTATGTCACTTCTGTTTCATCTCCAAGATCCTTAACGGAGTAAGCACCATCCATCTTGGTGAGCATGTTGGCATCTTCGAGTTCGAATTCAACTCGCCCAGGTGCACCGTCCCAGTTATAGGTAAGAGAGACTTCATCTTTGAGAGCGCCAGCGCTAATAGTCATGGTGACGCCAGTGACTCGACCGGCCTCATCCCTTTCGGTGATTTTGACTTTTGTTATGGAATCCGACCATTCGGGGTATTTCTCGAGGTCAAACAAGACCTCGGTAACCTGGCTCATTGACGCTTCAATAACAACTGTTGATTTGCTCATATCGCTCATGGCGCAAGGTTACCTTGAGAAATCTCTTTCTGGGCTCTCCCATTTTTGCCAATCGGGCGCTAGCGTTTGCCCATGACAACTTACTCCGTACCTCCACTGGTCCCTGCTGCCACTGAGGGAAACCTCACCGAATTGATCGCTCACCGCGCATGGTTTGAGCCAGAGCGCGTGGTGATGTCGCGTCCACTTGGAGATGGTTGGCAGCCAGTTTCAGCACGTGAAGTCGAAGCAGAGGTGCGTGCCACTGCAAAAGGTTTAGTCGCCGCTGGAATAAATGTTGGTGACAGAGTTGCGATTATGGCTCGTACTCGTTACGAGTGGACAATCCTAGATTTCGCGATCTGGTTTGCAGGTGGATGTGTTGTCCCTATCTATGAGACATCATCTGCTGAACAAGTGGATTGGATCTTGAGTGACTCCGGTTCAGTCGGAGTAATTGTTGAAACCCCAACTCATCGCGAACTCGTGCAGACAGTCCTTCCTTCACACACAAAGCATGTGTGGACAATGACCGAAGACGTTCTCTCGGTTCTTGCCAAAGCCGGTGCACACATTAGCGATGATGAAATTGATCGTCGTCGAAATTCACTTACTCCAGAGACACTTGCCACCCTTATCTATACATCAGGAACCACGGGCCGACCAAAGGGCGTCAGTCTTACTCACGGAAACTTTCTCTCAGAGTGTGGAAACGTTGTACAAGGCGCTTCAGATTTATTCCTTAAGCCTGGCGGTTCAACACTTCTCTTCTTGCCTGTCGCCCACGTCTTTGGTCGTATGGTTCAAATCGGAGCGATCACTGCTGGACTTCATTTAGCGCATTGCAGCGATCCAGTCGGTCGACTCTTGCCCGATCTTCAATCATTTAAACCAACCTTCGTGCTCGCAGTTCCTCGTATCTTTGAAAAGGTCTATAACGGAGCAGAAGCTAAGGCAGAGGCAGCAGGAAAAGGGAAAATCTTTAGAAAGGCAGCCGAGATCGCAATTGCCTATAGCGAGAATATCGATGCTAAGAAATTTAACCCGATGCTTTCATTTAAGCATGCCCTCTTCGACAAGTTAGTTTTCTCAAAGATTCGCACCACTCTTGGCGGCGCAGTTGAGGCCGCAATTTCAGGAGGCGCTCCTCTTGGTGCTCGCCTTGGTCACTTCTTCCGCGGTGCAGGTGTCACAATTTATGAGGGCTATGGATTAACCGAGACAACTGCTGGCGCGACTCTGAACATCACTGGTCACCTAAAGATCGGTACCGTTGGTCGTCCAATTCCAGGAACCTCGGTGAGAATCGCTGAAGATGGTGAAGTTCTCATCAAGGGACCGATCGTCATGAGAGGGTATTGGCAGAATGACGATGCTAATGCCGAAGTCTTTGATAACGATCGCTGGTTCAAATCTGGCGATCTAGGAAAACTTGATGAGGAAGGCTTCCTGTCCATTGTTGGACGAAAGAAAGAGCTGATCGTTACGGCAGGTGGAAAGAATGTTGCGCCTGCAGTCCTTGAAGATCGTCTTCGTGCGCATCCACTTGTAAGTCAGTGCATGGTCGTAGGTGATAACAAACCATTTATTGCAGCGTTGATCACAATCGATGCTGAAATGTCCAAAGGATGGATTGCAGCACACAAGAAGGATGGCGCAACAATTGAATCACTTCGCCATGACCCAGATTTAATTGCAGTAATTCAAACTGCAGTAGATGAGGCCAACAAAGCTGTCAGTAAGGCTGAGTCAATTCGTAAATTCACAATTCTTGGTGAGGACTTCACTATCGCTGGTGGACACTTGACTGCAAAGCTTTCGGTCAAGCGCCATGTGGTTGCAGCCCAATTTGCCAAGGAAATTGATGACCTTTACATCAAAGAGTAAGAGGTAGGGCTCATCGTGGCGCAATCGGCAAGAATCGCGATTGCCCAGGATATTCACGATGGGATCGCACAAGATCTCATCGCACTTGGCTATCACCTTGATTTAATCTTGGCCGAGCCTGCTACGCCGGCGTCGGTTCGCCATGAGGTGCGCACAGTGCGCCACGATCTCTCTGCCCTGATAGTTAAGGTGCGCAATGAAATCTTCGACCTGCGAAGCAGTGGAGATTTCTGGATTGAGATTGATCAGATTGCCGCATCTATCTCACCGATCATCGTAACCGACCGCGGTGGCTGCAAACTTAATCCCGAAGCTTCTGCCCTTGTCTTGCAAGTGGCTCCTGAACTTCTGCGCAATGCTGCTCGCCACTCTGGGGCTAGCCAGATACACCTTTCATTTACTGCCCAGAATAATCAGACCGTGGTTACTATCCAAGATAACGGTTCTGGCGGTGCGACAGTCAGTCAAGGTCGTTACGGACTTCTTGGATGTATTGAACGCGTTGAAAGTTATGGCGGGTTCATGACAATTGAGAGCGGAGAAAAGGGAACCACAGTCGCGATCACTCTATGAGCGCGACAGTTCTAGTTGTCGATGATCATCCAGTAGTCAGAGTGGGAATCGTTAAGTCACTCACCGCCGCGGGCTTTAACTGCATCGGTCAAGCCAGTTCTGTGAAAGAAGCGATAGCGGCAATCGCACTTCACAATCCTCAGGTAATTTCAGTAGATCTCAATCTTCCTGATGGCAATGGGCTGGAAATAGTTCAGTGGGTGAAAAAGCACTCTGCAACAACTGTCGTAATCGTCCTAAGCCTCAATGATGAACTTGATCTCATCTCCGCAGCAGCAAGAGCAGGTGCGAATGGATTCATCTCGAAATCATCGGGTATTGAACTTCTGGTTGCAGCGATTGAGAACGCACTACTCCAACCCACAACCTTTACAAGTAATCGCGCTTTAGAGTTGCTGATGAGAGAGAAAACAGTTGATCTGCTTTCACCGCGTGAGATCACTGTGACCAGCTACTTGGCAGGAGAGAAGAACATCTCTGAAATAGCAACTGCGATGTTTATCTCCCAAGCGACTGTAAAAACACATATTGCTTCAATCTATCGAAAACTTGATGCTCACTCTCGCCAGAGCGCGGTTGCTCGCGCGAAGGCTATTGGTTTGCTTTAAATCATGGGTTTGGTCTAAGAAGTCCTGAGAATCTTTCCGACCAAATCTGCCAACGCCATTGATCAATCACCCATTCGCGACCACGTAATCCCATATCGCGCGCACGTTCATTATCGAGTAAGAGTTCCTCAATCGAGTGCGCTACCGCAGTTACATCTCTTCCATCAACTACAAGGCCTGTGATGCCATCTAAAACCGCATCTGGTGCTCCCCCAGAATTTCCTGCAATCACAGGGAGAGCACAGGCACTTGCTTCAAGATAAACGATGCCGAGACCTTCCACTTCTAAACCCGCAAAGCGTGAGCGAGAAGGCATTGCAAAAATTTCACCAACACATATGTATCGTGGGAGTTCTGCATATGCGATTCGCCCAATGAAGGTGATGTGTGAATCTACCTGAAGCTTTTTCGCTCTTCCTTCGAGATATCCGCGATATGGCCCTTCGCCAATGAGTACAAGGTGAGCGTTTGGAATCTTTTGAAGCACCTGCGGCATCGCTTCGATGAGTGAATCTTGACCTTTGCGATGAACAAGTCGACCAACGCTGACTATCACGCGCTTATCGAGTAATCCCAAAGTCTTCTTCAGATCCGTAGAGTCCACAGGTGCAAAATGGTCGGTATCAATTCCTGGGGCGATTTTTACCATCGCGCTCTGCGCTGATGTATCTATCGCACGAGAAATCGCGTTGCGCGTAAATTCGCCTAGGTAGGTCAGGTGATCAACTCTTCGAGAAATCAACTTCATTGCGATGGTAAACGGCCAGAGACGAGACCACCACACTTCATGCCCGTGAGTGAGGGCAATTATTCGCGTGATGCCGGCGCGACGAATGGACCATGAGAGAAGACCAAGGGGCGCGGCAGCGCCAAAGAAAGCCGTTGTAATGCCCCTCTCTCGAATCAAAGAGGAGATGCAGAATGCAACGCCAGGAGTGGGTAGAAGTATCCGCGCTTTATCGCGAATAACTTCAACGCCGTAGTTTTCAAGCCATTGCTGGTCGTAGTCGTTGCTCTTATCTTGTGCGCTTGTGTACACAATGACAGTGTTTTGAGGTAGCCGTTCGATAAGTCCGATGATGAAGGTTTCTATGCCGCCAGCTCTTGGGCCAAAGTCGTTAGTGATACAGAGAATTTTCTCCACTAGAAATGGCGGGTTCTTCGGAGAGTTTGATTCCAAAGGGCCGTTTACCTGCATTCGGTAAGGCTAACTTGCCTCACCAACTGTGCTCAAATTACAGAGGAGCAAAAGTCTGTGAAATTCCCTCTATGAAGAGGCTGAGCGTGGCCGATCATGCGATGTCCAAGAAAAATCTGCCCTGTACAGATATTCTCTGCGCCATGACCGATACCCAGCGAACTGGGGAGATCATCGCGACCCTAGTGGTGGGTAGTGATGGCAGTACCTCAAAGGACGGGACATCCCGTGGAGTCAGTTCAACTGTTGATCGTGCCCGTTTTCTAGCGCGCAGACGACAGGTTGATGCGATATTGATCGGCGGAAACACCGCCCGTAGTGAGCCTTACCGCAAGACCCCCGTCCCAGTCGTGGTGATCTCAACGTCGATGATTAACTCATTGTCCGATAATCGCCAAGCGTATTGGTGGAACGCCTCCCCTAGTGACGCGATCGAGAGAGCCCAACGCCTCTTTGGTCCCACAATTTTAGTTGAGGCTGGAACTTCGATCATCATTGAATTGCTCGAACTTGGATTGATCGATCGACTTGAACTAAGCGTGAGCTCTGTAACCGGTGGTGACGATCGTGTTGATTATAAAAAACTACTTTCGTACTTTACTTCCGTGGAAAGTGAAATTGATGGAGAGACAACTTTCTACACAGCAACGCGGTAATTAGCCACTACGCATAGGCTGCGATTACAGCAACTCCTATGACAGCACTTGCAATACCTACATATTGAACACGGTGTAAACGCTCTTTTAGAAATATGTAGGCCAAAAGCGATGTCATGATCGGATACAGCGAACCTAGAACCATTGCGAGTGAAACAAGCCCTTGAGTAGTTGCAATTCCCAGAATGAGATTGGCGCTAAAGTCAGCAACTCCAATAAAAATCAATAGTCCTAACTGGGGTTTACCCATGCCTCCAGTACCCCGCAAGCGAAGCAAAATACTCACGCTGATAAAGAAAGTTGCTGCGCGCATCGAAACCATTGTCATGAGGGCGCTAGATTCTGAACCTTGTGCCATAAAAGTCAGCGCAGTTCCAAATCCAACTGCAGCGCCAATAGATAAGACAATTGGCTTCAATGGAAACCCTTGAGAGAGTTCAGGTCCGCTCGCTAAAAAAGCACCAAGGAGTGCAAAGACGACACCTATAGTGACGAGGCCGCTAAAGCGCTCCCCGAGAAAAATGAGAGCGTAGAGAACAGGAACAATTCCACTCATTGCGCTAATTGGTGAGACAACACCCATTCGTCCAGTGGCAAGAGCGCGGTATAAACAAATCAAACCTACGTAACCGGCAAGACCTGCAGCAATTCCCGGAATGAGATAACCGCCTTCGCCCAGCGCCTTTGCATCCCACGCGCCTGTTACCGTTGCAAGGAAGAGCCCAAAGATCAGACCAATTATCTGTGTGACAGATAAAACTGCAGTGGGCGGAAATCTCTTGCTTAAATTTCCTGCCAGATAGTCAGCAGCGCCCCATAAACCACTTGAAATTAGTGCTAAGAGCGCAGCCATGAAGCAGAAGATATCGCACTTTTGGGCAAGCCTCCCGCATGCTTGCATATACACAATTTAGAATGGATCAATGGACACAGCCGCTTTTAATCGACTGCTTGATGTCCTCAGAACAGCAACTCCTCGTGATGAAATTATTCTTGAAGAGGTTCCTGCTCCTCAGAAGTTAGCAACATTCTCTTTTGCATTTACAGCAGATGTAACAAACGGTTTAGTGGGCGATGCTCAAGATGATATTGCGACCGGCAGATTTGTTCTCTTGCACGAACCTGGTGGTCAAGATACGTGGGATGGTGAGTTTCGTTGCGTCACTTTTGTAAGTGCCGATGTTGATGCTGCAATGCAAGAAGATCCACTCTTGCCTGAAGTGGGTTGGAACTGGCTCCTTGCTTCACTAGAGAAGTCAGGTTGTGCTTACAACTCCCCTTCCGGCACCGTGACTCGAGTCTCCAGCGCTTCCTTTGGCAAGCTCTCCCCTCGCAACAACGAATCCGAAATAGAAATTCGCGCTTCATGGACTCCTGTCATTTCATCAGGGGCCGACATCGGTCAGACGCTGCTCAGCCATGTAATGTCGTGGTGCAATCTCATCGCCGAAATTTCATTCCTTCCTCCGGTAATTGATGGCGTCTCATCGATCAAAACTCCGCGTAGATAGCACACACTCTCTGTGACCACTGAAGAGCCGCGCATTGCTGTACCTCTCTTGGCGCCAGCGCAAGGATTACCGCCAGTTGTTGATACTGAGGATGCATTTGAAAGTGCGTTAAAGGATCTGGCCAACGGAAAAGGGCCCTTTGCACTCGATGCCGAGAGGGCAAGCGGATATAAATTTAGTGCTCGGGCGTATCTCATCCAGATTGCGCGTGATGGCGGAGGACTCCATCTGATTGATCCGATTCCATTTGGCCCACAACATTCACTTTTTCTCCGACTTAACGAGCTCTTAGCAACTGATGAAGTGATTCTTCACGCCAGCACACAAGATCTCCCCTGTCTTCGCGAGCTGGGCATTAATCCTGTTCGACTCTTTGATACTGAGCTAGGCGGTCGACTCGCAGGATTACCTCGAGTTGGATTAGGCCCACTATTGGAATCCTTGCTCGGTGTACTCCTTGCTAAAGAACACTCAGCAGTCGATTGGTCTACTAGGCCGTTGCCTGCAGACTGGCTCAATTACGCTGCTCTTGATGTTGAGCTTTTAGTTGAACTCCGTGATGAAGTAGATTCACTTCTGGATGCGGCAGGAAAATCGCGATGGGCGGAGGAAGAATTCGCAGCAATTCTTAATGCGCCACCAAATCCCCCTCGAATAGATCCGTGGCGTCGCACGTCAGGAATGCACCACATTAAAAAACGTCGTCAATTAGCGGTAGTTAAAGAGTTGTGGGAGTCACGCGTTACCCTTGCCGAAGCACTTGATGTCTCACCTAGTCGACTTTTATCAGACGCGGCAATCTCAGCAATTGCGCTATCGATACAAGAGGATTCCAAGATTGAGCGAAAGAAAGATTTAGAGAAGATTCTTCGCCCTATTGGTTTACGAGCACGCTGGTTAGAGCACCATGAACGTTGGATCGCTTGCATAGCATCTGCCCAAAATTTGTCAGAGGATCAACTCCCACCCGTCCGCGGCGAGAGCGATGCTCTTCCCCCTGTAAAAGTGTGGAAAGAGAAGTACCCACTTCGCTATGCAGCCTTAACCCACGCAAAGCACACGCTGCTTCTGCGTGCCCAAGAGCTAGAAGTTCCACTCGAGAATCTCATCTCACCAGAATTTGTGCGTCGCATTTGTTGGAGCAATCCACGCGGCGGGGTTGAAGGCGCACTCTTAGAATTAGGTGCACGGAATTGGCAAGTAGAGATTGTCACACCAGTGCTGGAGGCGGCGTTACTGCAAGAAACTCCATTAGTTGTTGAGGAAGAAGCCCTTCCGCCAGCTACAGATGCTAGTAGTGAAGAATAATCTCTCTACTCTTTAAAAAATCTGACAGGTCCTTCATGCTTAATCGAAAGAGTATCTCCCACTGCATAGCCAGAGTGGCCCACAACTCGTACCTTTATCAACTCTGTGCTGTGAGCAAGTGAGAATGTCAGCATCGCATCGTGGCCGTAATAATCAACTGCGAGGAGTTGGGCCGACATTCCGCCAGCGAGATCACTTCCCACTACAACTTCTTCGGGACGGATCACTACAAATCCATTATGAGCGACCTTAAAATCGGTCTCACGATTTTTTAGCGGGTAGGAAGTTATGCCTTGTGTATTTTGTTGAGCAGGTAAAATCATCGC
Source organism: Actinomycetota bacterium (assembly GCA_009702965.1). Taxonomy (GTDB): domain Bacteria; phylum Actinomycetota; class Actinomycetes; order Nanopelagicales; family Nanopelagicaceae; genus Planktophila. Next base: position 38,164 of record WLHB01000002.1, read on the forward strand.
ATCACCGGTACTCACTGCAATTTCAGGTGAGGTTGGATTCTCGTACACATCCTCTGGCGTACCAAACTGGGCTATAGCCCCATCACGCATCAGAATCACTTTATCCGAAGCAACCAGCGCCTCTTCACGATCGTGTGTAACCAAAATGGCCGTAGCGCCTTGACTGCGCAGCAGTGCAATGACATCTGCGCGCAATTCGTTTCGTAGATGCGCATCAAGGGCAGAAAATGGTTCATCAAGTAGGACCATCTTCGGTTTGATTACTAGCGCACGGGCAAGTGCCACACGTGTCTGCTGTCCACCAGATAACTCACTAGGCATCGCCTCTTCATATCCCGGCATGCCGATCAGATCGAGCATCTCAAAGGTGAGCGACTTTATCTCTGATGCGCTCTTTTTCTTACGATCGATTCCAAAGGCGATATTGCGAGCCACATTGAGATGAGGAAACAGAGCTCCTTGCTGTGGAACATATCCTGTTGATCTCTTATGTGGGGCGAGTGAGAGTGACGAGAGTCCAATTAATTGACTCCCCAAACGAATCGTTCCACCACTTGGCGTGAGTAACCCTGCAATGGCGCGAAGAAGAGTTGTTTTGCCACAGCCTGAAGGTCCAAGGAGAGATGCAATTTCGCCAGAATTAAGAGAGAAAGACAAGTCAGAGATTACTTTGCGCGCACCGAATTGCACATCTAGATGTGAGACCTCAAGAGTTGTCATCTTGACTCTCCTAACTGTAAATCCCGAACACTGCTCTTTGTTCTATCCAGAGCTTCGCGTGGAAGACTCAATAGAAAAGTTGGCACTGCAGCAATAAGTATCAATAGTAATGCATACGGTGCAGCCTCATTAAACTTACTTACTGCCGCGTAACTCCACACCTGCGTCGCAAGTGTCTCCATACCGATAGGACGGAGCATAAGAGTTGCTGGTAACTCTTTCATCGCGGTGAGAAAGACCAAGAGTGTGCCAAGGGCAATACTAGGAAAGGCGATAGGAAAAGTAACTGTCCGTGCAATCGCGGCTCTATCTTTTCCCAACGTTGCGGCCGCCTCTTTGACCGCCGGCGAGACTAGTTGGAGAGAGTTCGACATCGCGGCGACAGCCTTTGCGAGAAATAGAATTGCATAGGCGAAGGCAAGTAGCGCGGTCGATTGATAGAGAGGACCTAACTTAGATCCAAGTGATACCAGCGCTAGTCCAACCACAACTCCCGGTAATGCGTGAGAGATGAGCACAGCTCTTTCGGCAAAAATGGAGAATCTATTGTTTCCTTGTGCAATGAGCGCGCCCAAAGGTAGAGAAAAGAGAAGCGCCAGTGCAGCCCCTGAAGCAGCGATAGTCACAGTCGAGATTGCAGCAGAGAGAAGTTCACCCCAATTAATGGGTACAGCATTTGAGAAAAATCGTGAGAGAAGTACGGAAACCGGAACGAAGACTGCAATGGCTGTATAGAGACCGACCAGGACTAGAAGTGTGATCTTTGCACTCGAATTATTTATTCGAAGGTGCTTTGTTCCACTCCGTCTTGTGGCGCTCTCCGATTCTTGCTTACGCTTTAAACCGGATTCAAGGGTGATAAAAACCGTTGATGCGAGAACAAGAATGAGGGCCATAATCGCTGCCCCACTTCGATCATATGTTGACTTGAAAAGATTCTGAATCGAAACCGTAAGAGTTGTGACGTTGAGCAGTGATACCGCACCGAAATCACTCAGTACATAGAGGCCCGATAAGAGCGAGCCAGCACTAATCGCACCACGAATTTGAGGAACGATGACTCTCAAGAGAATGGATACTTTGGAAAGTCCTAGAGTTCGTGCCACTTCAATAAGGCCAGTATCAAGACGCCGTAGGGCAATCACTACTGAAAGCATCATGTAAGGCAAGGTGGTCAGAACGAGAATGAAGATGGCACCGAGAATTCCAGAAAGTCGTGGAATCAAGGCGAGCCAGGTGTATGTGAATACATATGAAGGAATCGCAAGCGGAAGAATCATAGGAATGATCAGCAGGTGCGCATATGGCAGGCGAACAAAATGGATACCAGTCGCGATGAGAGTTCCGATGAGAACGTTAATCAGTACAACAGCGATGAGAATGATTGCCGTCGTGGCGATGATTTCAAGAGTTCTCTGGCGAAAAAGTAGTTCAATTATCTGCTCGCCAGGCTTTTCAGCAGCGCGAATGACGAGATAAATCAGTGGGATAAAGGTAAGCGCGAGAACAATGGATGAGAGCCCAATCAGAGGTCGGCTAGTGGAATTCTCTCTCTGCAATGTTTCTCTCATGGAATTTAAAGGAGTCCGACCTTAATCAAAAGCTCCTGAGTTTTTTGGATATTGTTCAATGAATCAAGATCCACGGTGGGGGCACCGATTGCGCTAAGGGTTGGTAAATTCGCAGGAGATTTTTCGTTTGCAATGAGAGAGTACTCAAGGGTCTGTGTCACAAATTTTGCCTGAATCTCTTGAGAGGTAAGAAAGTTGATGAGGTTCTCTGCAGCTGCATATTTTGAACTCGATTTGAGAATTCCCGCGCCTGAAACATTGATCATATTTCCGAGATCACCACTTGCGAAGAAACCATTCTTTGCTTTGATCTCTCTACCTAGGCCTTGGCTTACTTCCCAGACGTAGTAGTGATTGACCAGGCCTATAGAGATAATTCCTGAATCGATCGCCTCGACTATGGCGCTATTTTTTGGAAAAATTTGAACATCGTTTTTGACAAGTGATTCAAGCCAGCGTTGTGTGAATTCCTCACCTTTTGAATTCATCATTGCTGTAACAAAAGCTTGGAAAGAAGCATTAGTTGGAGCAATTCCCAGTTGTGATGTGTAGACAGGTTTCGACAAATCAGTGATTGATTGTGGCAATGTTGTTAAAAGTTCGGGGTTATAGGCAAAGACGCGAGCGCGACCAGTGATACCGATCCAACTGCGATCTCCTGCGATATATGTCGAGGCAATCTTCACTCCAACGCTGGTAGGTAGCGCGGTAAAGAGCCCTTCCCTAGCCACTGCGCCCAGTGATCCTGCATCTTGGGCGAGAAATATGTCAGCCGGTGAATTCGAACCTTCTTCTCGAATCTGCGCGGCGAGTTCTGCTGAATCCGCATAGCGAATATTGAGCTTGACTCCGCTCTCCTGCTCCCACTGCGCAAGGAAGGGGGCGATGAACTCCTCTGAGCGACCTGAGTAGATCGTTAGCTCTGTGGAGCTGCTCTCTTGGTCGCTCGGGCTAGAACATCCGACGAGGGTTAAAGCCGTGGCGAGTGCGAGTAAGAGAGATAATCCGACTTTTTTGGCCATGTCTTGACCTTAGGCTAGTGGGATGAATTACGCAACATAAGTGTTGCGTAATTGCCATCACACGCAGGAGGTTGATGCGCAATTGCCTACTGACGGGTAGCCTTGAAACCTCACCATTGAAAGAGGCTTGAAGCAATGTCTACACATTCACGCGATCTACTCACCTCAGTCGTTCTCGTCGACGCTGTCCGTACTCCATTTGGAAAGGCTGGCTCTCTCTACGCGGGTACTCGCGCAGATGACCTCATGGTCCGAGCAATGCGCGGACTTCTTGAGCGCAATCCACAATTGCCACTTGATCACATTGATGATGTCGCGATCGCTGCCGCCACACAAACTGGTGATCAAGGAATGAACCTTGGACGTAGCGCATCACTTCTTGCCGGTCTTCCCAACACAGTGCCTGGTTACTCAGTAGACCGATGGTGTGCTGGTGCGATGACTTCGGTAACCACTCTCGCTGCATCGATTGCAATGGGAGCAAATGAAATTGCAATTGCAGGCGGTGTTGAACATATGGGCAATCACCCAATCGGTGATGGTCTTGATCCCAATCCTCGCTTTCTAGCAGAACGTATTGTTGAACAAGACGCACTTGCCATGGGTGCAACGGCAGAGCGCCTACACGATCGCTTTCCACATTTAACAAAAGAACGCTCAGATGCATTCGCGCTCGCTTCACAGATGAAGACTGCGCAGGCATATAAGGATGGAAAGATTCAACGCGATCTCATTCCAACGGCTGCACGTAGCGCTGAACTTGGTTGGGGTATTGCAACTGTCGATGAACCACCTCGCCCAACAACAACTCTTGAAGGGCTTGCAACGCTGAAGACACCTTTCCGCGCGGCAGGTCGTGTCACGGCCGGAAATTCATCAGGCCTGAACGATGGCGCAACAGCTGCACTATTGGCTAGCGAAGAGAAAGCGATCGCACTTGGTCTTCCCGTCAAGGCACGTCTAGTGACATTTGCATTCGCTGGCGTTGAACCAGAGGTCATGGGTTATGGGCCTGTACCAGCGACAATCAAAGCGTTGGCTAAAGCGGGCTTATCAATTGAAGATATCGGCGCTTTTGAAGTCAATGAAGCTTTTGCTATTCAAGTACTAGCCTTCTTAGATCACTTCGGAATTGCAGATGACGATCCTCGCGTGAATCCATTTGGTGGAGCGATTGCAGTCGGTCATCCTCTAGCCTCTTCAGGAATTCGCTTGATGCTCAACCTTGCTCGCACCTTTGAAGAGAAGCCAGATGTTCGTTATGGAATTACCACCATGTGTATCGGTCTTGGCATGGGCGGAACAGTTATCTGGGAGAACCCACACTTTGGAAAGAAGGCATAACTCATGACAACAATTACTCTTCCAGAAGGCGCACCAGAAGAAGTTGTAACTCATGCCCTCGTCAGAGATGTCGATCTCGCTGCATTTGGCGCTTCTGGCGTTCTTGCTCTGATCACTCTCGATAACGGACACGACCACACTCGCCCGAATACATTCGGGCCACAATCACTCATGGCTCTGGATGCTGCAATCACCGAAGCCATCTCGCGTAAGCCTGCCGCCATTGCGATTACAGGTAAGCCATTTATCTTTGCCGCTGGCGCTGACTTATCTGCTCTCTCATTTTTAAATGATCGTGCTCAGGCAGTAGCGATTGGAAAACTTGGTCACGATGTTTTCCGCCGTTTCGATGAATGCGGAATTCCAACCTTTGCATTTATCAACGGCTTGGCACTCGGTGGCGGACTAGAGGTCGGACTTCACTGCAAATACCGCACCTTATCCGCTACCGCTTTCACAGGGTTACCAGAAGTTTTCTTAGGTCTAGTACCAGGGTGGGGTGGAGCAACAATCCTTCCGCAGCTCATCGGACCCGAAAAGGCTGTTCAAGTAATTATCGCTAACGCTCTCAATAACAACACGATGATGAAGGCGAAAGATGCACTCGCACTCGGAGTTGTTGATAGCGTCTTTGAGCCAGCAGATTTCTTAGAGAAGTCGATCTCATTTGCAGCCAGAGTCCTCTCAGGCAAGAAAATCATTGAGAGAAAAGATTTCTCTTCAGATCCCGCATGGGATTCTGCTCTCGCCCAAGGTCGCGCCATTGCACTCAAGAAATTTGGTGGTGCAGAAATTGCTAGCCCAACGAAAGCACTTGAACTCATGTCCGCCTCGCGAACCTATTCACGCGGTGCAGGCTTTGACGCTGAAGATCAGACACTTGCCGATCTCACGATGTCAGATCCGCTTCGCGCATCACTCTATGCATTTAATCTCATTCAGAAAAAGCGGAAGAAAGTCGAGGGTGCGCCAAAGGCCGCTCTCGCTCGAAAGGTATCCAAAGTTGGCGTCGTCGGCGCTGGCTTAATGGCCTCTCAACTAGCGCTCTTACTTGTTCGTAACCTTAAGTGTCCTGTTGTCATGACAGATATTGATCAAGAGCGCGCCGATAAGGGTGTTGCCTGGGTGAAAAATGAACTGAATAAGTTAGTTGAGAAGAAGCGTATGTCTGCAGAATCGGCAGGACGTCTTGCTCTCCTAGTTTCAGGATCGTCAGATCAGAACGTTTTTGCAGGTTGTGACTTTATTATTGAAGCGATCTTCGAAGAGTTATCCCTCAAGCAGGATCTCTTTAAGAAGCTCGAGAAGATCGTCTCACCTGAATGCATTCTTGCTACAAATACATCCTCTCTTTCAGTTGAGAAGATGGGAGAAGGACTCGTCAATCCAGAGAGAGTCGTTGGCTTCCACTTCTTTAATCCAGTTGCGATCATGCCTTTACTTGAGATCGCTCGCACTTCAAAGACCGATGATGCAACCACTGCTACAGCGGTAAATATTGGCAAGGAGCTCAAAAAGACCATGATCATCTGTAAAGATGCTCCTGGCTTCGTAGTCAATCGTCTTCTCACCCGCTTCATGGGCGAGATCACTGATGCAGTCGATGAAGGCACATCGCCTGAAGTTGCCGATAATGCAATGCGCTCTATCGGTTTTCCAATGTCACCATTTGAACTCCTCGGACTCGTTGGTCCTGGTGTAGGTCTACACGTTGCTAAAACCTTGCATGAAAACCTTGGACCACGGTACCGAATCTCTCCAACAATGGAGGCGATGGTCAAGGAAGGTATTAAAACTTTCTACATCAAGTCAGAGGATGGAACAGTTTCGCCCAATCCAGCAGCGCTGGCACTTGTTCACAAGGGTGACTCCCCTTCAACGGCTGAGCAAGTTCGATCCCGTGCACTCAATGCTCTTGCAGAAGAAGCTCGCATGATGCTTGATGAAGGTGTTGTCGCAACTGCTGCTGAGATTGATCTCTGCATGTTGATGGGCGCTGGATGGCCCATGCATCTCGGTGGAATTTTGCCGTTCTTAGATCGCGAAGGAATCAGCGAATCTATCTGCGGTTCACGTTTTCATCCTGCGGGAGTGGCATCTCTACCCCAACCGTAGAACTAGAACTAGGGCTAGCACTTGACCACGCAACAATCTCACGCGCAATATTCTGTGCGGTGATTCCGAGATCACTCAAGATCTCAGCGCGTGAAGAGTGTTCAATGAAGGTGAGCGGTACGCCGATCGAATGAATTGGAATATTGAGTCCAGCAGTTCTAAACATCTCAGATAGTGCGCTGGCAATTCCACCGTGTGCGATTCCATCTTCAACTACAACAACGCTCTTGTAACGATCAGCCATGGTGATCAATGACGATGGCAATGGCTTTACCCAACGCGGATCAATCACGGTTACGCCAACACCTTCACGATATGCCTGCGAAGCAGCCTCTACCGACATAGTCGCCATCGCACCGACGCTAATGAGAAGAACATCCGCACTTTCACCACGGTAGAGAACATCAATTCCATCACGTCGTTCAAATGCAGGAATATCTGCTGACACTGCCCCTTTAGGAAAACGAATGACAGATGGGGCATCGCTTATCTCTACCGCTTCACGAAGTACCTCTTTCAGGCGTGCGCCATCTCGAGGTGCGGCAAGGCAGAGCGATGGAATGATTCCAGTAAGCGCCATATCCCAAATTCCGTGATGAGAAGGCCCATCATCTCCAGTGATTCCAGCGCGATCGAGAACAAAGGTCACGCCCGCTTTATGGAGAGCAACATCTAAAAGTAATTGATCAAAAGCCCGGTTAAGAAATGTTGAGTAGATCGCAACGACAGGATGAAGTCCGGCAAATGCCATTCCCGCAGCACTTGTTACAGCATGTTGTTCTGCGATTCCCACGTCGATCGTGCGATCTGGATAAGCATCTGCAAATTTATCTAGGCCAGTTGGGCCCAACATAGCGGCGGTGATCGCCACTATATCTTTGCGATCTCGACCAATCTCAACTAACTCTTCTGAAAATACCTTTGTCCATGAGAGTGCGCTCTTTGAAAGCGGCTGTCCTGTCTGCGGATCAACAACTCCTACGGCGTGGAACTTCTCTGCCTCATCAGCGATCGCAGGTTTATGACCGCGACCTTTCTCAGTAATCACATGCAGTAGAACAGGCTCGCCAAATCCCTTGGCTTGGACCAACGCTCTTTCTAGTGCAAGGAAATCATGGCCATCAATGGGACCAAGATACTTAAGACCTAAATCTTCAAACATTCCTTGCGGAGCAATAATGTCTTTGATGCCTTTTTTTACTCCGTGGAGCGTGTCATAAATCGGAGTTCCCACAACTGGAGTCTTATGAAGAACCTCTTTGCCCCAATCGAGGAAGCGTTCATATCCCTGGGTAAGGCGAAGAGTTGAAAGGTATGTCGCAACTCCACCAATTGTCGGCGAGTAAGAACGTTCATTATCGTTGACTACTAAAATGAGGTTTCTCTCTTTTTCTGCTGCAATGTTATTGAGCGCTTCCCACGACATTCCTCCAGTGAGTGCACCATCTCCAACAACGACTACAACATTGCGATCTTTCTGACCCGTAAGCCAGAATCCACGCGAGATTCCATCGCCCCACGATAAGGCCGTGGATGCGTGTGAATTCTCAATAACATCATGATCGCTCTCGCCGCGGTTTGGATATCCAGCGATTCCACCACGACGGCGAAGTGCATCAAATTGATCAGCACGTCCGGTGAGAATTTTATGAACATAGGACTGATGCCCTGTATCAAAGAGAACTACATCGCGTGGAGAGTCAAAGGTACGATGAATTGCCATAGTAAGTTCAACAACGCCGAGGTTTGGACCAAGATGGCCGCCTGACTTTGATACTTTTTCAATCAGGAAAGAGCGAATCTCAGCAGCAAGCTCAATGAGGGCCTGGTTACTGAGCCCCTTGATATCGGCAGGGCTTTTGATTGATTCGATCACAGATGGATTCTAGATCACGCAAGCAATTGGCGTAGGACGAACTGCATGATTCCACCATGCCGGTAGTAATCAGCCTCGCCAGGTGTATCGATACGAACCTTCGCCTTGAAGGTAATCGCACCGGCAGTGACCGTAACCTCTTTTGGCACTCCCCCTGTATTCAAGGCGGTGATTCCAGAAATTGCGAAAACTTCATCGCCCTTGAGTCCCAAGGTCGTTGGATTTTGCCCATCGATAAATTGCAGAGGTAGAACTCCCATACCGATCAAGTTTGATCTATGGATACGTTCAAAACTTTCAGCAATCACTGCGCGAACTCCGAGGAGAGCGGTTCCCTTAGCTGCCCAATCTCGAGATGATCCTGATCCATATTCTTTGCCTGCCATGATGACAAGAGGAACTCCCGCTGATTGATATGCGATAGATGCATCATAAATTGTTTCTTGCGCGCCACCTGAAAGGAAATTGCGTGTGAATCCGCCCTCAACGCCATCAAGAAGGAGATTCTTTAGGCGAATATTTGCAAATGTTCCACGAATCATCACTTCATGGTTTCCACGTCGTGAACCATAAGAGTTGAAGTCATTGCGTGCTACACCGTGGCTCTCAAGGTATTTACCGGCAGGTGAGTCCGCTTTAATATTTCCAGCAGGAGAGATGTGATCTGTTGTGACCGAATCTCCCAAAATTGCCAATACGCGCGCGCCACTGATATCAACAACGGGCGTTGGCTGTGCCGGCATGTTTTCAAAGTATGGAGGCTTTCGCACGTATGTTGACTGTGGATCCCATTCAAATGTATTGCCAGTTGGAGTATCGAGTGATTTCCATCGATGATCTCCATCAAAGACTGTTGCATAATCTTTTGTAAACATATCTGAAGAAATCGACTCGTCGATAACACTTTGAATTTCTTGAGCAGATGGCCAGATGTCCTTGAGGAGAACTGGATTTCCATCTTTGTCATTACCGAGTGAATCATTCTCAAAATCATGATTCATCGTGCCCGCCAAAGCATAGGCAACAACCAAAGGAGGCGAAGCAAGGTAATTCATCTTCACATCTGGGCTAATTCGACCTTCAAAGTTACGGTTACCTGAGAGAACGGCAGAGACCGCTAGATCGTTTTCATTAATCGCCTTGCTGATTTCAACAGGAAGAGGTCCTGAATTACCGATACAGGTAACACAGCCATAGCCAACGAGGTGAAAACCTAGCTCCTGCATATAGTGGGTTAATCCCGCACGATCGTAGTAATCGGTCACTACTTTAGATCCCGGAGCGAGAGTGGTCTTAACCCAAGGCTTAGAGGTAAGACCTTTCTCTACCGCCTTCTTAGCAAGGAGGGCTGCCCCAATCATTACTGAAGGATTAGAGGTGTTGGTACACGATGTGATTGATGCGATCACCACATCACCATTTTTGATTGTGGTGGCTTTATCTCCGACCTTTACTGGGAATGCAGATTTTCCAGTCTTCTCACTGAAATATGTTGGAAGAACTTTTTCAAATGCAGCCTTTGACTGCGATAGTGAAATTCGATCTTGTGGGCGCTTTGGACCAGCAATAGAAGGAACGATTGTGGAGAGATCAAGTTCGATATGTTCTGAAAAACGTGGCGATGCTGAAGGATCGTGCCACAGTCCTTGAACTTTTGCATAAGCCTCGACGAGTGCAATCTGATCTTCCTTGCGTCCGGTCAATCGCAGATAGCGAAGCGTTTCATCATCAATTGGGAAAATTGCACACGTTGATCCGTATTCAGGGCTCATATTTCCAATCGTCACGCGATTGGCCATCGGCACACTCACAACACCTGGACCATAGAATTCAACAAATTTTCCGACAACACCATGCTTACGGAGCATTTCGGTGATTGTCAGTGCCAAGTCAGTTGCTGTTGTTCCCACAGGGAGTTCTCCACTGAGCTTAAAGCCAACAACGCGTGGAATGAGCATTGATACTGGCTGACCAAGAAGGGCAGCCTCTGCTTCGATTCCGCCAACACCCCAGCCGAGAACGCCGAGACCGTTCACCATTGTCGTGTGTGAATCTGTACCTACGACGGTATCTGGATATGCGCGAAGAACTCCATTGACTGTTCGAGTCATGATTACTCGTGCCAAGTATTCAATATTTACTTGGTGGACGATTCCAGTTCCGGGCGGTACAACTTTAAATTCATCAAATGCGCCTTGTCCCCAACGCAAGAATCTATAACGCTCGCGATTTCGCTCGTATTCAATATCTGTATTCTGTTCAAAAGAATTTCGAGTACCGAAAACATCGGCAATCACTGAGTGGTCAATTACCAACTCCGCTGGGGCGAGAGGGTTTACCTTTGATGCATCTCCCCCAAGTTCAACGATCGCTTCACGCATGGTGGCAAGGTCTACGACGCAAGGAACTCCAGTGAAGTCCTGCATCACTACTCGTGCTGGAGTAAATTGAATTTCAGTATCTGGTTCGATAGCGGGATCCCACTGAGCCAGCGCTTTGATGTGGTCGACGGTGATATTGGCTCCGTCTTCGCAACGAAGAAGGTTCTCAAGAAGAATCTTTAGCGAGAAGGGGAGATCGCTCGCGCCCTCCACCTGGCTGATATCAAAGATTTCAAAGTCTTTGCCTGCAACTGTGAGATTTTGCTTTCTACCCAGTGAATTCTTGCTCATAGGCTCAAGATACCTCAGTCGGAGTAAAGAGGGCAACGCACTCAATGTGATGTGTCATTGGGAAGAGGTCAAATGCGCGCAGATCTGAAAGGGTGTAATTGGCATCACGCAATAGCGCGGAGTCTCTGGCTAGAGCTGCTGGATCGCAGGCAACATAAACAATTCTTCGAGGCGCACAGGCAACCATGCTCTCGATAACACTTTTCTTTGCTCCATCCCTTGGTGGATCCAGAATGATGACATCTGCAGAGGAAAATCGCGGAAGAATTTTCTCGACATCACCTGTGTAGATCTTCACATTATCAGCATCGCCGAAATTAACTGCAGCATCTGCCGTCGCACTCTTTCCTCCTTCGACTAAATCAATTCTCCCTGATGGTCCAACGAGATCTAGAAGAGCAAGTGCGAAGAGTCCAACCCCACCGTAGAGGTCAAGGAGATGATCACCTGGCTTGACTGCTGCAAATGTACTTACTGCCTCAACTAAAATTTCTGGAGCAGCGATATTGCTCTGCCAGAAAGAATGAGGGCTTACTTGATAGCTTTTATCTTTGACTTCATAGAGCTGAATTCGATCACCTTCAACTTCATCGCCAATAAGAATTCTAGGAACACTTGTACTTGCTGCACTTACCTCGATTCGTGCACCTGGCTCCCACGTGCGCTTAGCCAAAGATTCATAATTGACTGACGGGTGTAGGACCAAACAATTGTTTATTGGAATGATGGTGTTTGTTCTTGAGCCATAAAACCCTGCTCGCCCATTTTTATCAGTGCCGATTGTTGTCTGTGTTCGCCACCCAAGAGAATCAGAGACCTCTTCGACTTCGACGTTGATATCCATTTTGGCAATCCGTGAAAACTGTTCTGTGATCACCTGACTCTTGAGCCTTCGCTGGGCAGAAATCTCAACATGCTGAAAATCGCATCCGCCGCAACCGTTGCGGTTGGCATATGAACACGGCGCTTGCACTCGATCAGCCGAAGCGTTGATTACTTCGACAACATCACCTCGGTTAAAAGAAGATCCGATACTTGTGATGGCGACATCAACAATTTCACCCGGCAGGCTATGACGCACGAATATGACAGCGCCTTCATGACGGGCGATGAAGTGGCCACCATGAGCGACTTTTTCGATGGTGACCCGAATTATCTGCCCTACTCGGAGAACGGCGCGTTCAGTAGATGTCATAAAGGTAAGCCTAAGGGGGTAAGTTATGACATGTGCACGTAGTAATCATGGGTTGCGGTCGAGTCGGATCCTCTTTAGCGAGTGAACTTGAACTCCTTGGCCATTCAGTCTCCATCATCGACCAATCTCGCGAAGCATTCCGCCGCCTTGGTCCAGATTTCAAGGGTCGTACGATCAGTGGAATCGGTTTTGATCGTGACACTTTGTTAGAAGCAGGGATCGAAACCGCTGATGCGTTCGCCGCTGTCAGTAACGGCGATAACTCAAATATTTTGGCCGCACGCGTAGCTCGAGAAACCTACGGTGTCGCAAACGTTGTTGCTCGTATTTACGATCCAGGTCGAGCAGAGATTTATCAGCGTCTAGGAATTCCTACCGTTGCCACTGTTCTCTGGGCCACAGATCAGATTATGCGTCGCTTGGTTCCTGAAGGTTCACGCAGTGAATGGCGAGATGCAACAGGAACAATTGAACTCGCTGAAGTGCACCCACACAATCAATGGCTCGGCCTAGCAATCACCGCAGTTGAGAGCGCCACCACTGCTCGCGTTGCCTTTCTCACGCGACTTGCAGAAGGTTTAGTTCCTAATGAGCACACTGTTCTGCAAGAGGGCGATCTTCTACACATGATTATTGAAACTTCACGAGTGCGTGAAGTGGAAACCATCTTGGCTAATCCACCACAGGAGCGTTCATGAGAATTGCTATCGCAGGAGCGGGAAATGTTGGTCGCGCAATTGCGCGCGAACTTCTCGACAATGGCCATGAAGTGCTGTTGATCGACCGTGACCCAAAGGCTTTGAAGTTAGATTCTGTCCCGGATGCACAGTGGTTGATGGCCGATGCATGCGAAATTACTTCACTCGATAAGGCTGCTCTTGGCACAGCACAGGTTTTAGTTGCCGCAACTGGCGATGACAAGGTAAATCTTGTTGCATCGCTGCTAGCAAAGACTGAATATGGTGTTCCCCGAGTGGTTGCGCGAATTAATCACCCAAAGAATGAGTGGATGTTTGATTCATCGTGGGGCGTTGATGTCGCTGTTTCAACTCCTCGGATTATCGCTGCCCTTGTTGAAGAGGCGGTAAGCGTTGGAGATGTTGTGCGACTCTTTAGCTTTAGAAAAGGTCAAGCAAATCTTGTTGAACTTACCTTGCCTGATACATCAAGCTGTATTGGAAAAACTGTCGGTGAGATTGAACTGCCAGATGATGCGTCATTGGCTGCAATCGTCCGCGATGGTCGAGTAATTGCTCCATCGCCAACAGATGTATTCAGTGCCGGCGATGAACTCCTCTTTGTTGCATCGGCTGTAGCTGAGGACTTGATTAAGGGCTGCTTTATAGAGGCTTAATCCGATTTTTCATCGGGTGGAACGGTTGTGGGCACTCCCCTAAGAACAACCCATGTTCCATATGCAGTTAAGAAAAATAGTGGATAACCCATCGCTAAATTAACTGCCCCAAGAAGATTGAGATTGTCAGAGAAATAAATCGGTGTCTGCACTACAAGTCGACCGAAGAAGAGCCCTACCCAGATCCAACTTGCTCGAATATATGCCTTTTTGCGCGCAGGATCATTACGCCATGCGAAATTCTCGCCAAGAATGGGACCCAACATCACTCCAAGAATCGGCCATCCCACAAGATTTGCAATCAAATACACGGTGCCATAGCCAAGATTGGTCAATAACTTTGGAACAAAAACATCACTGGGATTTCCTGTGCGATTGGCAAACCAGGCAGAGATCAACGTTCCAATAAAACCAGAGAGGGCGTGCTGAATCGTATCTTTCATCACAAGGCGAATGATCGTCAGGACGACAGAGATAGCAATCGATGCGATGAGTGAGTTCCAGAGATCTTTAGTGATATTAAATGAGATGAGGAAGGCGATCGCAGGAAAACCCGCGTCGATTAGCCCTTTTTTTCCACCAAAGGCAGAAACTATCTTCTCTTTATCTTCTGCACTGCCACTCATGCTTGCACTCCAGTAGAACCAAATCCACCTTTACCGCGCCCTGAGCCCGGAAGCTCACTCACTTCAACAAACTCAGCGCGCTCTACCTGTTGAATCACAAGCTGTGCGATGCGATCACCACGCTTGAATGAGATCGACTCACTTCGATCATGATTGATAAGAATGATCTGTAACTCGCCTCGGTACCCGGCATCAACGGTGCCGGGTGAATTCACCATCGTGACACCATGTTTTATCGCTAGCCCTGAGCGAGGGTGAACCAGTGCGACGTAACCATCTGGAAGTGCAATTGCGATGCCGGTAGGAACCAATGCGCGCTCACCTGGAGCGAGAGTGATATCTACTCTTGAAACGATATCTGCACCAGCATCGCCCGGTTTTGCATATCGTGGCAGAGGCAGATCTGGATCCAGACGTGTGATTAATACTTGAACCTCACTCATGGGTTGATCTCAAACTCTGGATCGACAAATGCGAGTAGCTCTGGTGACTTCTTGATGTATTCAAGGTAATCCGCTGGAGCGTTCGACATAAAGTGGCTCATAGGAACGATGATAAAGAGTGCGGCTGCGCGCACTGCAATCTCTCCTTCAGGACCATTAATTCTTCCTACCGCTTCTGTATATACCTTGCGATTTACCTGTCCGGTAATCACTGCAGAGATGTGAAGAGTTGTCCCGATAGGAATTGGTTTAATGAAATCTGTCTCAAGACGTCCAGTTACAGCCGGTGAGCGAATGAGCCACATGAGTTTTCCAAGTGCTTCATCAAAGGCAAGTGATAACAATCCGCCATGTGCTAATCCAGGTGCTCCTTGATGATTTTCTGTCACTGTGAATTCGGCGGTGAGATCTAGTCCAGATCCAGCGTGTGCGATGAGATGTAATCCTGTGGGATGAAGTTGTCCGCAACCAAAACAATGACCGAAATGCGAAGGGATCTGTGTTCCGATCGCTGGAGCAAGAGGATGGCGCTCTGGAAGTTTGGCGCCTTCAGGGGGCGTGGTGCTTGCCACTCGACTCATGGCTTCACTTTACTCTCTCGAAGATCCGATAGCGTACGGCTATGAGTGAGAGATTGATCAAATTCCGCGAAGTTGTGAGGCCGCCTCTCTGGCTGATGGCTTTTATCTATTTTCTCGCCCTCTCACTCGTCATAGCAATCTGGGCGGCAATGACGACCACGATTGCAGCCATCACTTTTATCACTCTCACTATTGCAACGATCGCAATCTATTTCAGTTCTGCCCTGCGTATTGAAGTTGATGAGAGTGAGTTACGGGTAGGGAAGGCACATATATCTCTAGAACATCTCGGTGATATCCAGGTGCTGACCGATAAGCAGATGTTGGCAAAACGCACCCGCGATGCTGATCCTGCCGCTTATCTTGCAATCAGATTTTGGACGCCGCGTGGAGTTGTTATCAACATTGCAGATACCCGCGATGCGACACCGTATTGGTTAGTTACGAGCAAGAAGGGCGAAAAACTTGCCCATGCAATTAAAGAATAGAAGTCAGAGTTAAGAGCATTCCTTACAGACTGCCTTAGCGCCTTCACCTTTTGCCAATTGAGTAATGTGGTGAATGAGAAAACAACGAGAACAGGTAAATTCATCCTCTTGCTTTGGCACCACTCGCACTGAAAGTTCTTCACCTGATAAATCAGCGCCAGGTAACTCAAGATTTTCAGCCGCTTCAGCTTCATCGACATCAATCTGTCCAGATTGGGCATCTACTCGCTGAGCTTTGAGCTCTTCGAGGGATTCTTCGTGGAGCTCTTCATCGGTTTTTCTGGGTGTGTCGTAATCTGTTGCCACAGCCGTCTCACCTCACTCTCCACGTATTCCGATAACCCGGGTTCGGGCTACGGGCGCATCATGGCCCATAAAGGGCGCAATACACAATGTAACCGTGGGCGTGTCGGATTTATTCCCCAGATAGCGAGGATTTAACTGCGTCATTGATTGCCTGTGCTAATCCAGCATCCACTCGGGCATGAATGCGGGTGCCAGATTCCTCATAGGTCTCACTGATGATCTCACCATGCTCATGGATAGCACTGACGAGATCGCCACGATCATATGCAATGACTACATCTACTTCGACTTGTGGATGCGGTAAAGACTTTTCAATCGCATGAAGAAGGCCTTCGATTCCAAAACCAGTTCGCACTGAGAATGCATAGGCATTCTTCTCAGTGCGCAACAAATTCATCACAACTTCAGGATCTGCAATATCAACTTTGTTGATCGCGATTATTTCTGCGATCTCTCCCCCGCCAATTTCATTAATGACTTCTCTGACCGCGCGAATCTGCTCCATTGGGTCAGGGTGAGAGCCATCGACAACATGGACGATCAGATCAGCACCCGATACCTCTTCTAGGGTTGATCTAAAGGCGTCAACAAGTTGATGTGGCAAGTGACGAACGAAACCAACTGTGTCAGTAAGGGTATAGGTACGCCCTTCCGATGTCGCAGTCTTGCGTACCGTTGGATCTAGCGTTGCAAAGAGTGCGTTTTCGACCAGAACGCCAGCATCGGTGAGCTTATTTAAAAGAGATGATTTTCCTGCATTGGTGTAGCCAGTGATTGCAACCGATGGAATGTTGTGGCGCTTTCTCTCTTGCCTCTTTGTGTCACGCGCGACTTTCATCTCTGCAATCTCGCGACGTAATTTGGCCATCTTGTCTCGAATACGACGGCGGTCAGTTTCGATTTTGGTCTCACCCGGACCACGACCACCGATACCCGCACCACCTGCTGCGCGACCACCGACCTGACGTGAAAGTGAATCTCCCCAACCACGAAGGCGCGGGAGTAAGTATGCGATCTGTGCGAGTTCGACCTGCGCCTTACCTTCACGACTCTTAGCATGTTGTGCGAAAATATCAAGAATGAGCGCAGTGCGATCCACAACTTTTACCTTTAACTTATCTTCAAGCTGTCGCAGTTGAGATGGAGAAAGCTCACCATCACAAATGACAGTATCGGCCCCTGTTGCTCGAACAACTTCTTTAAGTTCTTGCACCTTGCCCGAACCGATATATGTTGCAGGATCTGGCTTATCTCGTCTCTGGATGAGGCCATCGAGAACTTCTGATCCTGCTGTCTCTGCCAGTGCCCTAAGTTCGGTGAGCGAATTTTCTGCATTCGCAATAGTGCCCTCAGTCCATACGCCAACAAGTACAACTCGTTCTAACTGAAGTTCGCGATACTCAGCCTCTGAAATATCTTGCAGCTGTGTGGAGAATCCTTTAACACGACGAAGTGCTTGGCGCTCACTTAGTTCTTGCTCAGCACCATAATCCATCTCTTGATCTGCAGAATCATAATCTGCTGCCGCTCGCGCACTCTCGCGTAAGAGTTCCTCAAAGCGCTCTTCGCGCTGATCTGGAGTCTCGCTCATCATTTGTTGAAATAATCTGTAATGTCATAATCCTTAATGAGTACAGCAGGGCCTGTAAGTGTGGCATTTGAATGTGCATCGATATCTACAATCAAAGTGCCCCCTGGCGGTTTAATCACCCAACGCGCTGGAAGTCTTCCCTTTGTATAAATTGTTGCAGCCAATGCAACAGCACATGTACCGGTTCCACATGAACGAGTCTCTCCACTACCCCGTTCGTGAACGCGCATCAGCAGAGTGTCAGGTGAGGCGATTTCAACAAATTCAATATTGACACCCTCTGGAAAGACATCGGCAGGAGAGACTTGCGGAGCTGATGATAAAGATCCCACCTGATCAAGATCATCAAGAAAGGCCACTGCGTGGGGATTTCCAACGCTGATATGGCGTGCAGAATAACTCTGAGAGTTTTGAAGTACCGTGACAATATCTCCTTCATCACTTACTTGCCCCATGTTGACTGAAATATCGCCCTCCATCGGAACGCGAAGATATTTCGCCCCATCACGAGTGTTGATCGGAAAGAGCCCCTCACCTTGATGGCCATTGACTACAAGATAGCGAGCCATCACGCGAATACCGTTGCCACACATCTCGGCCAAGGAGCCATCAGCGTTTCGGTAATCCATAAACCATTTGCCATCCGGTTGTGTAATCCTGATGACGCCGTCCGCGCCTATTCCAGAGTTTCGATTGCAGAGATTTTTGACGATCTCCTCAGTAAGTGAAATTTCCTGCGCAGGATCAAAGATGAGAAGAAAATCGTTCTCAGTACCGTGACCATAAGTGGCAGTAATTGGCATCGTCATAAGGTTATGAGTTTAGCCGTGCCAGAATTTTTTCGAGGCGATTTTCGTAATGCCCAAGCCAATGAAGCCGTCCATCTCGCGAAAACCACGTATCTTGGCGACGAATATATTGTCGCGTCACGCGCTTGGTCTCTTCCTTTGCCTGATCTGATGTCAACGCTCCATCTAACATCTGGAGCACTTGGGCGTACCCGAGCGCTTTCTGCGCGGTTACTCCATCACGCAAACCTGCACCTACCAACTTTTCAACCTCGTCGACCAAACCCGCCTCCCACATTGCATCTACACGATCACTGACGCGAATATCGAGACTTTCTCGATCTTGGCTGAGGCCAAAGTGAAATGCATCTGGATATCGCGAACTCTCTTTGCGCGGAAGATTTGCGGTAAATGGCTTTCCTGTAATTTCAATAACTTCCAGAGCGCGAACGATTCGTCGTGTATTAGCTCTATCGATTGCCAGCGCCGCCGCCGGATCTAACTTCTCAAGCCGGGCAAAGAGCGCTGCTGCCCCCTGCTCAATAGCTTCAAGTTCAAGGCGAGAACGAACAACAGGGTCTGTATCTGGAAAATTCAAATCGTCAACAATCGCCTTGATATATAGGCCTGTTCCACCCACGATAATCACATCGCGTCCACGACTATGAATTTCATCGATGGTTGCGCGGGCCAGCTCTTGATACCAGGCAACGGTCGAGTCTTCGCGCACGGTGAGAACATCTAAAAGATGATGTGCGATACCCCCACGCTCTTTTATCGTGAGTTTGGCAGTACCAATATCCATTCCTTGATATACCTGCATTGAATCTGCATTAACTATCTCTGCACCAATCTCAGCTGCTAGAGCGACCGCTAAATCACTTTTGCCGGTTGCAGTGGCCCCACAAATAATTATTGTGCGCACTTAGTTATCAGTTTTTCGTGTCGGCATTCCTAGTGTTACACCAGTACTTTCTTCTTTTTCTTCATTCCTTCGCGCATGTGCATCCCCACCCCGAGTTTGGGTGTGACTTAATTCGCGACCAATCAAATAGTGAGCAGAAGCATCTGTAATCTCTACATCGACGAAGTCTCCCGGTCTTGCCAGGCTTGTGTTATCAAAATGCACAAGGCGAAAATCTTGAGAGCGCCCTGTCAGACGAGATTGTGCGGCATCTCTGCGACCTTCAACTTCAGTCACCATAATTTGATGTCTAGTGCCGATTGCTTCTTGATTGACTGAGAGCGAAATCTTCTGCTGGTGTTCATGTAGGCGTGTGTATCGCTCTCCAACTACAGCCTCTGCCACTTGGTTACTCATTTCACCCGCTGGGGTTCCTGGTCTAATCGAGTACTTGTAGGTGTAGGCCGCGGCAAAGCGAGATTGAGAGACCACATCAAGAGTCGCGGTGAAATCTTCTTCCGTCTCACCCGGAAAACCGACAATGATGTCGGTTGTGATCATGGCGTGTGGAATACCTTTTCGCACTCGATCAAGAATTCCTAGATAGCGATCGCTTCGATAGGAGCGACGCATCGAGGCCAAGATTGCATCTGAGCCAGATTGAAGAGGCATATGTAGGTGTGGCATCACAACAGGAGTCGTTGCCATGACCTCAATAACGTCATCGGTGAAATCGCGCGGATGGGGCGACATAAACCGCAAGCGCTCAAGGCCATCAATTCCAGCAACTTCTTTGAGTAGACGTGCAAACGCTCCACGCTCACCTAACTCAACTCCGTAGGCATTCACATTCTGGCCAAGTAACGTTACTTCGATAACGCCTTGCTCAACTAAAGCGCGAACTTCTGCGAGAACATCACTCATTGAGCGATCTTTCTCAACCCCGCGCAGTGTAGGGACAATGCAGAATGTACAAGTGTTGTTGCAGCCGACCGAGATAGAGACCCATGATGAAAAAGCTGAAAAGCGACGGGCGGGAAGAGTGGATGGGAAATGTTCGAGCGCTTCAAGGATTTCGATCTGCGACTCTTCTTCAATGCGCGCTCGTTCAAGTAAGACAGGTAGTGAACCCACATTGTGCGTGCCAAAAACCACATCTACATACGGCGCCTTTTTAAGAATAATTGCCTGATCTTTTTGCGCTAAACATCCACCAACTGCAATTTGCATCGACGGGTTTGCTTTTTTAATCGGCGCAAGGAATGAGAGATTTCCATAGAGTTTGTTATCAGCGTTCTCACGTACTGCGCAGGTGTTAAAGACAACGATGTCGGCCTGAACCCCGGACTCTGCCGGCATGAAACCAGCTTCATCTAGAAGTCCAGCGATTCGCTCTGAATCATGAACATTCATCTGACAGCCGTATGTTTCGACTGTATACGTGCGAGTCATTAGATATCTAAAATTTTATAAGAAAGATCTGCTCGATTAACCACGAGCATCTTTCCATTTGTTAATGGTGTCCAATCATCGTGTCCCCATCCCGTGGAGGCTATCTTGATCGCGCCATCTTCCTTAGTGAAACGAAGCTCGTAGTGATGTGGAACAGTCCACTCACTCTGCTCTAACTCATTAAATTGACAGACTGCAATCAAGAAATCAGGGGTGAGGGTAATTGAATTGATAGCCGAATAATCACAGGTTGAGGCAATCTTCTTCACAGTGGAGGCGATGGCGTTGATCAAACCCTCACTCTTTGCCGCCGTAAGAATTGCAAAAAAGTAACGCTCGCTATCTGTAGTTGATGCCAGCTCTGAGATGAGATCTGCATCTATAAGCGGTTCTACGCTAGCTGGAGGGCGAATCGTTCCATTATGCATAAATGAGATATCACCGTGAATAAATGGGTGATTATTTGAAATATCTACCGTTAAACCTTTTGAGGCTAGGCGAAGATGTAACAGTGCACCATCGCTAGATGTCTTTGATGCCACCTTTGAAAAAAGTTCGCTCTCAAATGCTGGCGCTAAATCTCGTTGGAGTTCTTGAGCTCCGCCCACAGAGTCACAAGTCGTTACTCCCCAACCATGCTTATGTTCTTGTGAAAGTTGAACAAAGTCGTCAAGGGTTGAACCAATTACGGATTCAAAGGTTGATGGTTCAGTCGAGGCGTAGGCCAATAATCTGCACATAAGGCCAATCTATCGTGGAATACGGATTGGTTCCTGCCCACGGGCGATGAGTCGCTCAAAGTGGATCTCCCGCTTATCGTTAAATCTCATCGCATCCTCTCCCGCTTTCTTAAGGAAAGCCGCGAGCTCCTCACGAGCGAGTAAACCATCCCCCGATAGATCGGTTCTTTCAAAGACGTTCCATGCCCGAAGGACTGGCGCGATGACATCATCGAGATGTTGCTGAAGGTCATAAATCCCAGCCAGTGCTATCTGCACCGCCTTGCGACCAAAGCCAGGCATATTCGCACCTGGCATATCGAAATTAGTGACAACATCTGCGATCGCACGCATCGCCGCATTCGGCTCTAACTCAAGTGCTTGGGCAAGTAAGTTGCGATAGAAAATCATATGTAAATTCTCATCGAGTGCGACTCGCTGCATCATATTTTCAGCGATCGGATCATTTGAAAGTTTGCCAGTATTGCGGTGAGAGATACGAGTGGCAAGTTCTTGGAATGAAACGTAGGCAATCGTATGCAACATATCGTTCTCATATGGTGTCTGGTAACCCAAGGACATATGTGCCATGCGAAGATCTTCAAGTTCGTAGGGATCAACACCTCGTGTTGCCATGAGGTAATCACGAATCACGATCGCGTGACGAGCCTCTTCTGCCGTCCATCGCTCAATCCAATTTCCCCATGCTCCATCGCGTCCCATAGAGATTGAAATTTCTGTGTGGTAACTCGGCAAGTTATCCTCAGTAAGAAGATTTAATACGAGCGAATCTTGGGCAACAGGTGTGAGGCGAGAATCTTTTGCCTCCCATGCATCACCATTAAGTGGCCCTGCATAGTCGCGACCCTCTGACCATGGGACATATTCATGTGGGTACCAATTTTTCTGTACACCTAAATGTCTATTTAATTCGACTTCAACGACAGGTTCCAAATCACGGATAAGCCGGGATTGAATTGCATCTGAGTCATACGTCATGCGATAACGCTACGGCAGTAGTTGTGTTACTGACTAGTTTGAATTCGCATCTTTACGCTGGCGAGCCTGTGATGAGCGCCATGTAGCAATCGCACCATGATTACCGCTGAGTAATACAGGTGGTACTTCTATTCCACGCCACTCTTGCGGGCGTGTGTAATTTGGATACTCGAGGTATCCCTCTTCATTATGTGACTCTTCAGCAAGTGAAAGCGGGTTTCCTAATACTCCTGGAATCAATCGAGTGATCGCTTCAATCATTACCATCGAGGCCACCTCACCCCCTCCAAGAACATAATCACCGATCGACACTTCTCTCACCCTAATGTTGCGGTCTGCATACTCCTGTTGGCTGTAATGCTCACGAACGCGATCATCGATTCCTTCATAGCGTCCACAGGCAAAGATTAAATGCGTTGCAACCGATAACTCTTGCGCCATCTCTTGCGTGAAACGGCGACCTGCTGGTGTCAAAATAATCAGATCTGATCCATCTTCAATGACGCCATCTATGGCGTTTCCCCACACATCTGCAAGCATGACCATCCCAGCGCCACCGCCATATGGCGCATCATCAACTGTGTGATGGATATCTTTCGTCTGGGCTCTTAAGTCGTGCACATTGATCGATAACAAGCCGCCTTCTTGCGCTTTACCTAAGAGCGAGAGCTGTAACGGCGCAAAATACTCAGGGAATATTGTGATCGCATCGATCTTCACTGCACTCTCCCATCAATAATTGGCGGAATCACTACGAGTTTCTTATTTGTAATATCTACTTCAGGAACAAGGGCCCGGACAAAGGGAATCAGAATTTCAGAAGAGCCACCCGCGATAACAAGGACATCCTGGCCCGGAAGATTGAGTACATCGGTGATATCCCCGACCAGAGAACCATCTTCTAAATAGGCCTTACATCCGACAAGTTGAAGCACGTGATAGTCATCGTCATCTTCGCCAGGAGCGTTGATATCAATATCGGCATAGAGCAACGCATCACGAAGTTTTTCGATCGCATTGCGATCAGAATAACCTTCAAATGAGAGAAGCAAGATGCCGTTATGGACCCGAACAGATTCGACAGTTAAATCTCCGTGGTCGTCTGTTTCTAGGCGAGCGCCTAAAGCAAAACGAGTTGCCGCATCATCGGTACGAACTTCGATTGTCGCCTCACCCAAGATTCCATGGGCACGACCAATGCGCCCAACATTTAGGCGCATGACATCAGTTTTCTTAACGAGCCTCGTCTGTATCGATGAGATCAACGCGAACACTACGTCCAGCAAGAGCGCTCACAACTGTGCGAAGCGCCTTTGCTGTACGTCCGTTACGTCCAATGACCTTACCGATATCTTCAGGATTAACGCGAACTTCTAGAGTTGTTCCTCTGCGGTGCGTCTTCTCCTTGACGATGACATCTTCAGGGTTATCTACGATTCCCTTTACGAGATGCTCGAGAGCTTCATCAATCATGGTTACTTAGCTTCTTCTTCGGCTGGAGTTTCAACAACTGCTTCTGTCTCTACAACCTCAGCGACAACTTCTGGCTCGGCTGCTACAACCTCAGCGACAACTTCTGGCTCGGACGCTTCAACAGCTGCTTCAACAACAGGTTCCTCTGCAACTGGATTTGCCTTAGCGGCAAGTTTCTCCTGAGCCTTCTTCTTCAAAGTTGTTGCACCCTCTTTAGGCTCATCCATTGCAGATTTAACTGCCGCCTCGTATGCAACGCTCTTATGTGGCTTAGGTGTTGCAACGCGAAGTGTTCCTTCTGTTCCAGGCAATCCCTTGAACTTCTGCCAATCTCCGGTGACCTTAAGGAGTGCTGCTACAGCCTCTGAAGGTTGTGCACCAACTCCAAGCCAGTAGAGCGCACGCTCTGAGTTGACCTCAATAATTGATGGTTCTTGCCCTGGAACGTAGCGACCAATTTCTTCAATTGAAAGTCCGTTACGAGCCTTACGTGAATCGGTAACAACGATGCGATAGAACGGTGTACGAATCTTGCCCATGCGCATTAAACGAATTTTTGTAGCCAAAGCAGTGGTGCTCCTAAAAATATATGTTCAATCTCGCGACCGTAGCGGGGTGCCCAGTAAAGAGATCCAACGATGGATTTGGATGTTTCGGGGGTAGAGGGCCCCGTCACAGGTAACCAATCTTGCCATGTGTGAGCGTCGATCCAAAATCAGGAGTTCTCTTCAACCGCCCTCTTGGCCGGATTTCCTGAGCGAGACTTCTTCTTAGGCGGGGTGGATGGCCCTTTGCCCATTCTCGGAGCTGCTGGCATTCCAGGTGGCAGGGCCATTCCAGGTGGCATCCCCCCGCCATTTCGCATCTGCTTCATCATCTTCTGAGCAGCTGAGAACTTATCGACGAGAGCGTTGACCTCTTGCACCTTTCGCCCAGAACCGGCTGCAATACGTGCACGCCGTGAACCATTAAGAATCTTTGGTTCGATCCGTTCTTGCGGTGTCATTGATTGAACAATTGCCTTTGTTCGCACAATTTCACTCTCATCAAAATTATCTATCTGTTTCTTCATTGCGCCAGAGCCCGGAAGCATGCTCAGCAACTTACCCATCGAGCCCATCTTCGACATCGCTTCTAGTTGTTCTAGGAAATCTTCAAGTGTGAAATCTTCACCTTTAACAAATTTCTCTTCAAGTCGTGCGCTGGACTCACCATCAAGAGCCTTCTTTGCCTGCTCGGCTAACGTTGCGACATCACCCATTCCCAGAATTCGAGATGCCATACGATCAGGGTGGAATAGGTCAAAGTCACCGAGTTTCTCACCAGTGGATGCAAACATAATTGGTTTGCCGGTCAGAACTGCAATCGAAAGGGCCGCGCCGCCTCGAGCATCTCCATCAAGTTTTGTTAATACAACTCCATCAAAACCAACACCAACTTTAAATGCTTGCGCAGTCTTTACGGCATCTTGTCCGATCATCGCATCAACAACGAAGAGAATTTCATCAGGGTTAATGGCATCTCGTATATCTGATGCCTGCTTCATCATCTCGTCATCGACACCGAGCCGTCCAGCAGTGTCAACAATCACGATGTTATGTAACTTTGAGCGAGCAAAGGCTAACCCTCCCTTGGCAACCTCTACCGGATTTCCGACTCCATTTCCTGGCTCTGGAGCAAAGACGGGAACCGAAATACTTTCGCCGACAATCTGTAACTGATTGACTGCATTTGGTCGTTGTAAATCTGATGCAACCAATAACGGAGTATCGCCAAGATCTTTAAAGTACTTGGCAAGTTTTCCAGCAAGTGTTGTCTTTCCAGCACCCTGCAAACCAGCCAACATGATCACTGTAGGTGGATTCTTCGCCAAGCGAACTCTTCGGGCTTCCCCGCCAAGAATTGCAATTAACTCTGCGTTGACAATGTCAAAGATTGCTTGCGCCTGGTTTGAACCTGACTGCAAGGTAGGTAGCGCACTGAGGGATTTGCTCTTTACCTTTTCGATAAAGCTTTCAACGACTCCGAGCGCTACATCTGCTTCAAGAAGTCCCTGGTAAATCTCGTTACAGACCTGATCGATATCACTTGCTGTGATTTTTCCACGCGAGCGTAGTGATGAGAACGCCGATGAGAACTTACTACTCAGTGACTCAAACATAATGAGCGCACTCTACAAGAGGAGGTCGGCTTTGACCTCCTCGAGTAGGTGCGTCATGACTAGATTGCCTCTGAACCACGTTCCCCAGTTCGGACACGGATTACTTGATCCACTGTCGTCGTCCAGACTTTTCCATCGCCGATAGCTCCTGTGTGTGCAGCCTTGACGATCAGATTGAGAGCATTCTCAACTTCTGTATCGGCAACAAGAACTTCGAGGCGAACCTTTGGAACAAGATTGACCACAAACTCAGCACCCCGATAGACCTCGGTGTGTCCAAGCTGTCGCCCGAAGCCACTGGCTTCAGAGACAGTCATTCCAGTTATTCCGGCTGCCTGCAGAGCATCTTTGACTTCATCTAACTTAAACGGCTTGATGATTGCAGTAATGAGTTTCACTATTGACCCCCTTTAGATAAACCAAAAGCACTGCCTTGGTTGTTGTCGAAAATTTCATAGGCACGTTCGGCATGTATCGCAAGATCAATTCCCTCAAGCTCTTCATCTTGAGTGATTCGGAATCCAAAGATCATGTCAATAACTTTTCCGATTATGAGTGTGGCGATGAATGAGTAAGCAAGAACCACTGCTGCCCCAATAATCTGCTTCACAAGTTGGTCAGTTCCTCCGCCATCAAAGAGTCCTACTTCGACTCCGACGAAGCCAATCATGACCGTTCCAACGATTCCACCAACGAGGTGGACAGCGACCACATCTAGTGAATCGTCATATCCAAACTTGAATTTCAATCCGACCGATAGAGCGCAGAGCGCTCCGGCGATAGAACCGATAATCAAAGCGCCGCTAGCGCCGACGACGGCACATGCTGGGGTAATTGCAACAAGACCTGCAACTACACCTGAAGCTGCACCAAGACTTGTTGCATGCCCATCACGAATCTTCTCAACGAGCAACCATGCCAGAACCGCGGCAGTTGTAGCCGCCATTGTGTTGAGAAGTGCCAATCCTGCAGTTCCATTTGCAGCAACTGCTGATCCAGCATTAAAGCCAAACCAACCAACCCATAGAAGAGCTGCACCCAACATCACAAGTGGCAAACTGTGTGGTCGCATTGGAACTCTGCCAAATCCAACTCGCTTACCGAGGATCAGCGCTAGCGCAAGGCCTGCCGCACCAGCGTTGATATGTACCGCTGTACCTCCAGCGAAGTCGATTGCGCCAAGATCATTGGCAATCCAACCACCAGTCTTTGCTACAAAGTTATCAAATGCAAAGACCCAGTGTGCGACTGGGAAGTACACAAGTGTGACCCATGTACCTGCAAAGATCATCCATGCGCCAAACTTTGCACGGTCTGCGATCGAACCAGAAATAAGTGCAACGGTAATTGCTGCAAAGAGACCCTGGAATGCGATAAAGACAGCCGCAGGAATTTCTCCAATGAGCGCAGTTGAATCGTCTAACCCTTTAAGGAAGAGGAATTCACCTGCATTACCGATTAAGCCACGCTCTCCCACTGAGTCTCCAAAGACGAGTGAGAATCCGACTGCGATCCAAATAACAAAAACTAGAGCGAGTGCTCCAAATGACATCATCATCATGTTGAGAAGACTCTTCACTCGAACCATGCCACCGTAGAACAGTGCCAAGCCCGGGATCATAAGTAAGACCAAACCGGTGCTTATAAGCATCCATGCGGTGTGACCCGTATTAAGAACTACCTCTTCCATAAATAAACCACCTTCGTATCATCGAGAAATCCCTCGCCATTGAGATGGCCTAAAGATGCTCGTACACGGTTACAGGCGATCGGATTGCAGGTTAAGAAATGGTCACAATTCAGAGGCTTGTGTTACAGCCTGGTTACAAATTGTCTTATTGAAGAAGCCCTACTCGTCTAGAAGGCTGCTGAGGTACGCCGCTGAATCAAAGGGCTGGAAATCGCCAATAGCCTCACCGGTACCGATAAATTTGATCGGAATGCTCATGTGGTTCTCTACCGCTAAGGCAAACCCACCCTTGGCGCTGCCATCCATCTTGGTCAGGATCAGACCGGTTACTCCTACTGATTCAGAGAATACTTTGGCCTGCGTAAGGGCATTCTGACCAGTGGTTGCATCAAGTACCAAGAGAACTTCAGTTACAGGTGCAATCTTTTCAATTACTCGTTTGATTTTTCCTAGTTCATTCATGAGATCACTCTTGTTATGTAAGCGACCTGCAGTATCCACAATCAGAAGCTGCCTTTGGTTATCTCGCGCAAATTGCACTGCGTCAAAGGCAACTGATGCTGGCTCAGATTGTTCCTTGCCAGAAATTACATCGACACCGATTCGACTTCCCCATGTCTGCAACTGCTCTACCGCGGCCGCTCTAAAAGTATCGCCAGCACCAAGTGCGACACTGACTCCGGTGGCCTTGAGGTGATGCGCAAGCTTTGCCGCAGATGTTGTCTTACCGGTGCCATTAATTCCGACGATAAGAAAAACAGAAAGTGGAGGTTGTAGATCGAGCCCTCGTGGCTTGCTTGAAATCAACTCTGAGAGCGCTGAAAGTAATCCAGCGCGCGCATCGTCACCTTTAATCTTCTTAGCCGCTTCAATGACGTGATCTGTCAATGCTGGGCCGATATCAGAGGCCAGAAGTTCGCGCCTTGCTTGATCCCAATCTAGATCTGAGATTTTTGATCGAGATAGTTTGGCGACAAGAGCACCGAATAAACCCATCAGAAAATTCTAACTATGCAGTTTCGGACTCGCGAAGACGTTGCGAGATCACTTCTGTGACTCCGTCTCCACGCATTGTTACGCCGTAGAGAGCATCCGCAATTTCCATCGTGCGTTTTTGGTGAGTAATGATGATGAGTTGTGAGCTGGCACGAAGCTCTTCCAGAACCCCGAGTAGGCGACCCAAGTTCACATCATCAAGAGCGGCTTCAACTTCATCGAGCACATAGAACGGACTTGGTCGCGCCTTAAATATCGCAACCAGCATTGCTACTGCTGTTAATGATTTCTCACCACCTGATAGAAGCGAAAGACGCTTCACGCGCTTTCCTGGTGGGCGAGCTTCAACATCGACACCAGTATTGAGAAGATCATCTGGATTGGTGAGAATAAGGCGACCGTCACCGCCAGGGAAAAGACGCGGGAAGATCTCTGCGAAGTGTCGGGCAGTCTCTTCGTAGGCCTCCATAAATATCTGTTGAACTCGCTCGTCTACCTCTTTAATGATGTCGAGGAGATCTTTCTTTGTATTCTTCAAATCTTCGAGCTGTTCGGCTAAGAACTTAAGGCGCTCTTCAAGTGCGCTGTACTCCTCGAGAGCGAGAGGATTGATCTTTCCGAGTAAGGTCAAGGAACGCTCGGTCGCTGCAAGACGTTTCTCTTGCTGGTCGCGACGATATGGAACCATTTCAGTTGCAACAATTTCACCAGACTCGGTCTCAATAAATGTTGGAACATCTTTATCTGGACCGTACTCGTTTACTAGCGTGGTGACATCGATACCTAGCTCTTCAACGGCCTTACTTTCAAGAACCTGAATGCGCATTCTCTGTTCTGCGCGTGCAATTTCATCACGGTGAACACTTGATGTGAGTTGGTCGAGTTCGAGTGTGAGTTCGCGGCTACGTGCACGAACAGTCAGAGTCTGGCCTTCGCGATCTGAGCGAGATGCTTCTAGTCGAGCACGCTCTGCCGACGCCTTAGCAATCGATCGTTCAATATGAATGAGGGCTTCATAAGCTGCTTCGGCGATTGCTTGAGAGATCAGCGCACCGCGTGCGCGAGCACCACGTCTTGATATAGCGCGTTCAGATGCTTCACGTTCAGCACGCGCTCCATCTTCTAGTGACTGTGCACGCGCTGCTAAAGAATCAACTCGCTCTTCACTCGTGCGAAGTGCAAGGCGCGCTTCAACCTCAGCAGTTCGTGCGGCAGAAACTTTCTGTCGAAGGGATTGAGCGAGCTGATGATCAGGCTCACCTATATCTCCGTGTTGTTGCAGTTGGTCAGAGGCAACCTGAAGTTCATTCTCATCGCGAGATTTAGCGGCGGTGGCTTCATTAATTGCGCTATTGAGGCGCTCTACCTCTGCACTGGCAGATTTCATATTCTGACCAGAGACCGCCAACGCTTCAGTGATTGCAGCGATACGAGCATCGGATTCATTGAGTTGTGAGAGTGCGAGATCAAAAGATGATTGCTTGCTTTCAAGATCGGCTGTGGCGGTGGAAATTTCAAAGGTAAGTCGATTGCATTCGTGGCTCAGGGTTTCAAGTTTTCCGGAAAGTTCTTCCATCAGAGCAGTAATCTCTATGAGCGATGATGATGATTGAGATCCACCGCGCACACGCTTTGAGGTGAGCAAGTCGCCATCGCGAGTCACGACTGTGAGATGAGAATGGGCACGCAAAATTTCAGCAGCTGCGCGCGCATCTGCCGCTACGACAGTTGTTGAAAGCAGCGATGTAAGCAGATCTTCAATCTCACCTGTGTGCAGATACTGCAACAGTGGGGTGAGTCCATGTGGGATTGCAGGTGAGCTTGCGCTCTCACGATCGAGGATAAGGACATCGGCCTGACCTAGATTCTCGCTTCGTAGAGTTGTAAGCGCTGTAACCGCCGAGTTGAGATCACGCACAACGATTGCATCTGCCAGAGAGCCAAGAGCTGATGCCGTTGCTGCCTCCCAACCTGAATCGATGCGGATGAGTGAGGCGATTGAACCAAGAATTGATATTCCGCGAGAATTTTGAACAAGAGCTGCGCCACCATCTCGACTGCTTGATGTAAGACGCAAAGCTTCGAGTTTGGATTCAACGGCATTTTTTTCACGTTCAGTATTTCTCTCAAGATCAACAAGTTCGCTCAGCTTCTTCTTTGCTGATTCAAGATCACGTTTGGCGCTTTCAAAGAGCGAGTCAAGTCCTTGTTCGCCTGCATCAGCACCCGCGATATCCATTTCAAGTGTCGAGTATTCACGTGCGGCGCTATCGACGCGCTCTTGGGCCCCATCGCGTGCCTTGATGAGGCGGGAAATTTCCTCAGCGATTGCATCTAGTCGTGCTGCAAGAGATTTGATGTGCCCTTCTTGTCGTGCTGTGCCTTCGCGTTGATCTGCGATTGCTCGAAGTGTTGCTGCAATTTTATCTTCTTCACTCTTAAGCGCTATCTCATCTGCGCTGAGTTGTTGCGTTGATGCAGCAAGGAGAACACGAGCGGTCTCTACACCCTTTCGTAACTCTTCTTCCTCTGCGCGCAATGTGAGCGCTTCGCGTTCCAACGCCTGCGGATCGCGACCAGCATCTCTAGCCTCTTGCGCCTCTTCGGCTAAGAATCGTGAGCGTTCTTGTGCCAACGACTGTGTGCCTCGGAATTTTTCGCGAAGTCCAGAGAGTGCGTAAAAATTCTCTTGCGCCTGGATCAGAAGCGGGCTTTCGATCGCCGACTGTTCATCAAGTAACTCTTCTTTACGTCGTACGGATTCAAGTTCACCTTCAACTTCAGAACGGCGAGCGCGCAAGGCTGTCTCGTCTGCAACTTCGGCATCAAGTGTTTTTGAGAGTGAGATGAAATCATCGGCAAGTAATCGCAGCTTCGCATCACGAAGGTCGGCTTGAATTGTGGCGGCCTTTTTTGCTACCTCTGCCTGTTTGCCAAGCGGCCTGAGTTGTCTACGTAGTTCTACTGTTAAATCTTGTACACGAGCCAAGTTTGCTTGCATTGAATCTAGTTTTCGAAGCGCCTTCTCTTTACGTTTGCGGTGCTTGAGAACTCCTGCTGCTTCTTCAATGAAACCGCGGCGATCTTCAGGGGTTGCCATCAAGATTGCATCGAGCTGGCCTTGGCCAACAATGACATGCATCTCTCGGCCGATACCTGAATCACTCAAAAGTTCTTGAATATCTAGGAGTCGGGATGCCTCACCATTAATTTGGTATTCACTTTGCCCGTTACGAAAGAGGATGCGCGAAATTGTTACTTCACTGTATTCAATAGGTAGCGCGCCATCAGAGTTATCGATTGTCAGAGAAACTTCGGCGCGACCAAGAGGGGCACGCCCTGATGTGCCGGCGAAGATGACATCTTCCATCTTTCCGCCACGAAGTGATTTAGCGCCCTGCTCACCCATTACCCATGTGAGTGCATCGACAACGTTTGATTTACCAGAACCGTTAGGACCCACCACGCAGGTAATGCCTGGCTCAAGACGAAGAGTCGTCGCCGAAGCGAAGGACTTAAAGCCCTTGAGGGTCATGCTCTTCAAATACACGGGGGTAAACCTATCTGTTTATATGCTCAGTTTTTCGTAGGCACTACGGGCGGCAGCCTGTTCAGCTTCTCGCTTGCTCTTTCCCTCGCCTTGAGCGATCTCTTCTCCCCCAACGATTGCTCTGGCGGTGAAGGATTTATCGTGATCTGGCCCGCTCTCAATGACGGCGTATTCAAGTGTGCCTTTACCAAGGGATGCGACAAGTTCTTGTAACGCCGTTTTGCCATCAAGGCCGGCACCCTTTGCCATCGCTTCTTCTAAAGTCTGCTTAATTAATCCCTGCACCACAGTCGCCGTGGTCGCAAAACCAGCGTCGAGATAGATGGCGCCAATGAGAGCTTCTAGGGCATCTGCCAAAAGTGAGTTCTTGTCGCGACCGTTGGTGACTTCTTCGCCCTTACCAAGACGAATGTACTTTCCTAGTTCAAGTGAGCGAGCGATATCTGCAAGTGCGCGCATATTGACAATCCCTGAGCGCAAAGGAGAGAGACGACTCTCATCCAAATCGGGATAGCGAAGATAGAGCTCTTCAGTAACTATCAATCCAAGAATTGAATCGCCAAGAAACTCCAGGCGCTCGTTGGTAAGAGTTGAACCGTTTTCATATGCAAAAGATCGATGGGTAAGAGCTAACTCAAGGAGTTGCGGATCAATCTCAACTCCCAGAGCTTTCTTAAGTTCAGGGAACAGAAGAAACCTGCGATCAGATATCTAGAACTTGGCGACGGTTATATGTTCCACAGGTTGGGCAAGCAATGTGTTGCAGCTTTGGCTGTTGGCACTGTGAGCAAGGTGCAAGTGATGCGGCAGTTGTTTTCCACATGCTTCGACGTGAACGTGTCTTTGAACGAGACATCTTTCGCTTTGGTACTGGCATGATGTGGACCGCCCTTCCTGTTAAGTGAACCGAAGGCTCTTAAGAAGAGCTTCGAGGTATGGGAGAAGTATCCCCTAAGAGTCCAAATTCTTAAAATCCAGCCCAGCCAAACCAGTCCAACGAGCATCAATGACCTCATGGGCGTGATCTTGCGGGAGCAGGGCCCACTTCTGCCCGCAATCAGGGCATAGACCCAGACAGTCGGGATCACATAAAGGATTGACGGGTAGATCTAGGACGATTGCATCCCGTATGGGTGGCTCAAGATCCATCATCACACCATCGAGATAGAGGATGTCATCAACATCAAGATCATCATCGACCGGTGCAACTTTCTTGCTGCGCGTACCTTTTTTCGCCGTCTCTTCTTCGTAGAGATATAGCTCCTGAATCTTGCGATCAATTTCAAGTTCGACTGGATCTAAACAACGAATGCATTCACCTTTTGCAATTGCAAAAATATCTGCGCTGAGCAAGATTCCCTCTGTAACGGATTCAAGGCGGGCATCTACTTCGATCACATCACCAACAGGAACAGCGATCAGAGGAACTCCAAGGCTCTCTGGAACGATGAGATCGAGTTGGTACTCCTTCATCTCACCCGCACGACGAGGAACTTCATGCGTATTAAGGTGATAAATGTGAGACGGGCGAACCATCTGAACTACTACTTTTCTTCTGAGAGCTGGCCGAGAACATCCTTATCGCCAGCACCCTCAAGGCGCTCGCGTCCGCGCGCTACCGACTCCATTGTCTTATTCAAAATTACTTCAAGAGTGGCTAAACGACCATCAATATAGCTCTCGACTTCTGCTCGTTCTTCATCTGCTAACGATCTAGCATCATCCAAAATACGTTGAGCTTCATCGCGAGCGGCTTGAACGATTGCAGTTTGTTCAACCATGCGCGCTACATCCTCACGCGCTGTCGCAATCATCTGTTCAGCGCTGATTCGTGCTTCTTCAACGATCACATCACGGGAGGCAATAATTTGAATAGCCTGATCAAGATCAGTGGGAAGAGAAGCGCGTGCACCGTCAAGGATTTCAAGTATCTCGCCTCGGTGAACAACACAAGATGCCGATAGGGGAACTCCGCGCGCTTCTTCGATGAGCGTGACAGCTGCATTCAGTTTTTCAAGTGAATCCATGGTTACTTCCCACTTTCTTCTACGCGAGACTTCAGTGCTCTGTTAACAATTTCTGGAACCATCGTGGAGACATCCCCGCCGTAATAGGCGAGCTCTTTGACCAGCGATGATGAAAGAAAAGAATGTGTTGGAGCAGTTGCCATAAACATTGTTTCAACGCCCGAACCCTGAAGATTCACCTGAGCCATCTGAAGTTCGTAATCAAAATCTGTGACCGCGCGCAAGCCTTTTACGATGCTTTGAATTTCGTTAGTTTTGCAATAATCAACCAGAAGCCCAGACCATGAATCCACTCGAATATTTGGCAAGTGGGATGTGGTTTTTACAATCATCTCCATGCGCTCTGCGACTGTGAACATGCTCGACTTTGTGCGATTTACGAGGACAGCGACAACGACTTCCTCAAATTGCGCACTTGCGCGCTCGATAATATCGAGATGACCAAAGGTCACCGGATCAAAGGATCCTGGGCAGACGGCGCGTTTCATAGGTAAACGCTAGCAAGAAGATCAGTCCAGATCCATTTCAAGCGTAGAAGCGCCGTAAAAAATCGTTGTCTGGCCGTAATTCTTCTGCCGAATCTCTTCGAGCCCAATAGGCCAACTCAATTCACGCACTCGACTATTTCGTTCAACAGCAATGAGTCCATCTGGATGAAGAAACTTCCCACTCACGATTGCAATGAGATTTTCAATCACATCAATATCTGAAAAATCATAAGGTGGATCGACATAGATGAAGTGATACTGCAGTGGCGCAGTCCCTTCTAGGAAGCGCTCTACTGTCATCGAGTAAAGATGAAAATTGCCAGGAAATTGAGAGCTCCTGATCCCTTCATAATTTGAAAGAATTGCTTGAGATGCACGTTCATTATTCTCGACGCAATGAACAGTCGATGCGCCACGCGAGAGCGCTTCAAGGCCAATTGCCCCAGTTCCTGAATAGAGATCAAGAACGTTTAGGCCATCAAATTCACCAAATTCAGATGCAAGGGAAGAGAAGAGCGCTTCTCGCGCGCGATCTGATGTGGGGCGAGTTGCATCAGCAACTGCTGAGATATTTCGCCCCTTGGCTAGGCCTGCAATTATTCTCATCTACCTAACCTTTATCAATAAATTCAGAGCTTGCTTCGCTCTCCACTTTGGCTAACTCTATCGCCAGCTGTGGGTGCTGAATCAAAGTGGGATCACCTTCTAATACTTCTAGCGCATCAGTTCGTGCCTGGTCTATGAGGTCTTCATCGCGAAGAACTCGAAGTAAACGAAGATGTGAATGTGCACCAGATTGATTAGCGCCAAGAACATCTCCTTCCCTGCGTTGTTCTAAATCGATTCGTGAAAGTTCAAAACCGTCTGTGCTTGATGCAACCGCCTCAAGTCGCACCCGCGCCGGTGTCTCTGCAATCGCCTGAGTAATGAGTAAACAGAGCCCGGGCGATGTGCCTCTACCAATACGGCCGCGCAATTGATGTAACTGGGATACACCGAAACGATCAGCATCCATGATCACCATTACCGTTGCATTTGGGACATCGACTCCTACTTCAATAACAGTGGTTGAAACCAAAACATCTATCTCATGTGCTGCATACGCAGTCATCGTCGCATCTTTAAGTTCACTGGGCAGTCGACCATGAAGAGGCGCGACGCGAACACCCTTAAGAGCGCCCATGGCTAACTCTGGAGCTAAGACTTCAACGCTGACGATATCCGGCGATGTGACCCCATTAAGGAAATCAATATCTGCATCTTCGCTCTCACCAGCGCTAATTCGTGAAGCGACAACGTATGCCTGGTGACCTTGAGCAACTTCTTCGCGAATGCGCTCCCATGCTCTCTCAAGAAAAGCGGGTTTCTCCAACGTATTGACCACGTGCGTTGTGATGGGTGCACGGCCTAGAGGTAGCTCTCGAAGTGTCGAAACATCAAGATCGCCAAACACTGTCATCGCTACAGTTCGCGGAATCGGTGTGGCCGTCATGACCAATAAATGTGGCGGAATCTTGGCCTTACCTTTCAGTGCATCACGTTGCTCGACACCAAATCGGTGTTGTTCGTCCACAACAATTAATCCAAGGTCTGCAAACTCAACCGTTGCGCTCAAGAGTGCGTGTGTTCCAATAACAATTCCTGCCTCACCACTTGCAGCAAGTGCTAACGCCTCTTTCCGCTCTGCCGCACTCTGTGATCCAGTAAGAAGAGTGACGCGGGTTGCATTCTCTGGGGAATCGATCATTCCTCCTTGAGCAAGTGCTCCCATCATTTTCGTAATGCTGCGCAGGTGTTGTGCCGCCAACACTTCAGTAGGTGCTAATAGCGCAGCCTGTCCCCCGCTATCAACTACTGCGAGCATCGCCCGCAGTGCAATCACTGTTTTACCTGAGCCAACTTCGCCCTGCAAAAGACGATGCATAGGGTGCGACTGACTCAAATCTTCTTCAATCTCCTGCGCAATTCGCTTCTGGCCAGCGGTTAACTCAAATGGCAATTGCTGATCAAAGGCAGAGAGAATTCCACCATCGCGTTTCGGGCGCGCTATTGCATCAAGTGATCGCATCTTCGCTTTACGACTCATAAGCAAAAGTTGGAGAAGGAACGCTTCATCAAAAGTTAAGCGCAGACGAGATTGCTCTGCAATTTCTAGATCAGCAGGCTGATGGATCTGTACAAGTGCCTGCTGCAAGGTGGGATAGCCATGTTTTTCTAGAATCTCCGCTGGAATCGGATCCGGAACTTCGTCAAGGGCACCAATACAGAGTTCAATGCATTGTGCAATTTTCCACGATGGTAATTTGCCAGAAGCCGGATACATCGGAAGGTACTTGCCTGCAAAACCCTGCACTGCAGCATCGACATCATCACCATCTGGAATCAATTCATAATCTGGGTGCGCAAGTTGTCGCTTACCGTTAAAGACGCCGACCTTGCCCGCGAATAGGCCCTGCTTGCCAACTTTGAGATCTCTTTCACGCCATGCTTGATTAAAGAAAGTTAAGGAAAGTTTTGATGTGCCGTCGGTGACGACAACTTCCAGCATATTTCCTTTCTTTGCCGCAAATCTGCGAGTAGAGGCGCTAAAGACTTCAGCAAGAATTGTTACCTCATCGCCTTCCTGCAAAGCTGCGATATCGCTGAGTTCGCCGCGGACTAAATACCGACGCGGGTAGTGATGGAGCAGATCTCCGACGGTGCGATAACCAAAAGTTGAGTCCAGCGCCTTTGCAGTCTTGTCTCCAAGCACGCTTGATAACTTGGAATCTAAGGTCGCCACCCCTCTATTCTCTCTCGCCAAACGGGCAAGGAGACGGGAAGACTCTCGATTTTCCAGAGGCGATTGGCAGTCCTCCCCCCTGTCTTGATACTCTTGCGCCCTGTCGATCCCTCGGGCTTCGACTGAAATCGATGATAAAAATTCATCATAAAGTTCTCAAAGGAGTACAGCGATGGCATCAACATGCGATATCTGTGGCAAGGGTCCAAGCTTTGGTAATAACGTTTCACACTCACAGGTGAAGACACGTCGTCGCTGGAATCCAAACATTCAGCGTGTGCGCACACTCGTGGGCGGATCAACCAAGCGTCAGAACGTCTGCACCTCATGCCTTAAGGCTGGAAAAGTCACTCGATAATCTTTCTCTACTGAAAATGGCGCCACATCTGTGGCGCTTTTTTCATTTCTATTCCAGTAACACCTTTTCCAGATTTCACAGAACCGATTCGAATGCCAGGTAGATCAATTCCCGTCGCAACAAAAACGTGATCTTCTCCGCCGCCAAGGATCCACTCAAATGCATCTAGACCCACCGATTGGGCCAATAAGGAGAGTTCCTTAAACTCATAGGCTGACTCAATCGCTGATACATCAATATTGAGTTCGACTTCAGAGGCTAGGGCGATTGCTTCCAGCGAGATCAGAAGAGAATCACTTGTATCGCAGAGCGCTCCGGCGCGAGTGAAATCGCAAGCGTAATCCAGCGTTGGTGCACGAAACTCGTTGAGAGCCATCGCATGAACGGCATGGATCGGTTCAATCTCGTGAGTAAGCAGATAGAGACCAGCTGCAGACCAGCCAGTCAATGATGAGATGTAAATGCCTTCCCCGGCGAGTGCGCCTGCGCGAGTGATTGCCCGATCAACGCTGCCAATGGCTGTAATTGCAATTGAAAGAGCGCTCCCCCGAGAAATATCTCCACCCACGACGATTGCACCAGTTTTGTCAGCCTCGCTCTTTATTCCACGTGCAAGTTCTTCGAGTCTTGCTAAACCTTCATCGCCGGTAAGTGTCAACGCAACAACTAAGTACTGTGGCTTTGCGCCCATGGCCAAGATGTCTGCAATATTTGCAGCAGTTGCCTTACGGCCGATATCAAAGGCGTTCGACCAGCGCTTACTAAAGTGAACATCCTCGACTGCGAGATCAGTTGTAATGACCTGCTGGGCAGAACCTCGCACAACTGCGGCATCGTCACCGATACCGACAAGTACGTTGGGATCACCATGCGAGTCAAAGACGTGAGCCACGAGTGCAAGGAGCTCTTGCTCAGAAAAAGCCATAGCGCCAAGACTAGATGATGATGTACCTTTTGGTTATCGCACGAAGTGAATGCGCAACGAAAGGACCAATCGATGTCAGTACAGGTTTATATCTTGATTCAAACCGAAGTAGGTAAGGCATCGTCGGTCGCCACTGCAATCAGTTCGATTCCAGGCGTGACCTCTTCTGAAGGCGTAACTGGTCCTTACGATGTGATCATGCGCGCTGAATCTCCTTCGATGGAAGATCTAGGTCGAACGATTTTGGCTAAGGTGCAGGCAGTTCCAGGAATCACACGGACACTTACCTGCCCGGTTACTCACTTTTAATTTCCTAGGACACCATTATTTCGCCGCAAGGCGCTCTTAAGCAGATGTGAGATTACTTCTTGATAGCTCACTCCACTTGCTTCCCACATCTTTGGGAAAACTGAGGTCGCGGTAAATCCAGGCATTGTGTTGAGCTCAGTGATGATCACTTCACCCGCGGGAGTGAGAAAGAAATCAACGCGAGCCAGCCCGCTGCACCCGAGTGAGGTAAAGGCCTTTACTGCTTGCTCTTGAATCTCTCGTGCGATCTTTTCGGGAATTGGCGCAGGAAGAGTGATGCTTGTTGCACTATGTAAATACTTGGCTTGGAAATCATAGAACTCAAATTGCGGATCGATCTCAATCTGACCGACGACTGATGCTCGCGGCAAACCGTCAATTTCAAGGACTGCACATTCAATTTCGCGACCACGTACTTCATTTTCAACTAAAGCCTTGGGATCAAATGAATGTGCTTCAGCAATTGCCTTATGTAGTTGATCTGCTGATGAAACTTTTGTTGTGCCGCGACTTGAACCACCGCGGGCAGGCTTTACAAAGACTGGATAGCCAAGAGTTGCGATCTCGGCTGAAATCTTGACTTTCTCTTTCGCCCAATCACCTTCGCGAACTACAAAACCTTCGGCAACTGCGATACCAGCGGCTGCAAAGATCGGTTTGGCAAAAGATTTATCCATCGCAACGGCTGAGGCAAGTACCCCCGAACCCACAAAAGGTATATCTGCAATTTCGAGTAACCCTTGGATAGTTCCATCTTCACCATATGGTCCGTGAAGAAGTGGAAAAACAATATCAATCGCGATTTTTTCACCGTTGATTGAGAATCCATCAGGGCCAATAGCAACGGGTACGCCATCTTCTGCAATTACAGGAAGCACATCACCCCGTATCGAGAAGTCAAAATCATCAGGAATTAAGGTCCACTTACCAGATTTGGTTATCCCAATCATTACCGGTTCATACTGATTGCGATCTATCGCACGAAGGACCCCACCGGCAGATGTACAAGAAATTTCATGCTCGCTGCTACGGCCACCGCAGATAATTGCGACCCTGAGCGTCATCGAATGAAATTCTCTGCTTGGGTTGTTATCTCCATTAATCGAGTGAGCGCCTGTTCTGGAGTAAGTGATCCGTTGACGATATCTGCAACGGCCTCAATTACAGGAACTTCAACTCCCACGCGATGAGCAATCTCAACAATGGCACCTGATGAGGCAACGCCTTCGACAGTTTTCGATCCTTGCGCAATCGCCATGTCCATTGATCCTGTTTTACCGAGTAATTCTCCAAAGGTTCGATTTCGCGAAAGTGGCGAACCACACGTTGCGACAAGATCACCCATTCCTGCAAGACCTGCGGCGCTTAGAGGATCTGAACCATGTGCGGCACAGAGACGAGCGACTTCATTGAGTCCACGAGTAATGAGCATCGCCTGGGTATTTTCGCCGTAACCCATTCCGATAGAAATTCCTACAGCCAGTGCGATCACATTCTTAATGGCACCAGCTAATTCGCAGCCAAGAAGGTCAACCGATGTGTAGACGCGATAGTACGGAGTGCGGAAGAGTTCGCGCACATGGTCGGCAACGGCTTGTGAAGTCGAGGCGGCGACAGCTCCTGCTGGTTGGCGCAGGATAAGTTCATCTGCCAAGTTAGGACCCGTGAGAAGTGCAACTTTATGCTTTCCAAGAACTTCTTCAATAATCTCTGTCATTCGCAACATCGTTGAAACTTCGATGCCCTTGAGAGTACTTACGATTGTGCAATCTGCTGAAAAGCGTGGCTTCCATTCATTAAGTGTTGCGCGCAATTGAGTTGAAGGAATTGCCAGTACGTAAATGTCACTGAAGGCAAAGGCTTCATCAAGATCTGTTGTGGCCTTTAACTGAGTGGGGAGAATTTGACCAGCAAGGTAACGCTCATTGGTATGTGATGTATTAATCTCAGCAACTGTCTCGCTGTTGCGACCCCACAAGAGGACATCGTTAGCGCCATCGCAGAGAACTTGCGCAAGGGTTGATCCCCATGCGCCTGCGCCAAAGACGGTGATCTTACTCATTGCTTCTTCTCACCTTTTCTGAAATTGCCTGTTCGAGGCAGCTCGGAGGTATGAGGGTCAAAGATAGCCTTAGGTCGCACCTCACCGCGAATCTCTTCGAGTAAATCGGTTATTGCGCTCATGACCAGCGCTGTTGCCTCTGCCATTGCTGCGGGATCTTCTTCTTTCCCGTACCAAGGCGATAGGTCTACAGGTTCACCCACTCGATAGCGAATTGTTCTACGCGGAAAAATTTTAAACTTTTTACTGTACGGAGGAATGACATCTTGCGTGCCCCACTGCGCAACTGGATAGACCGGTGCCTTTGAGACAACTGCTAGTCGAGCCGCCCCAGTCTTTGCAACCATGGGCCAGTAATTAGGATCGCGAGTAAGTGTTCCTTCTGGATAGATAGCAATCTGATGGCCCATCTCAAGAAGTGTGAGCGCATACGAGAGAGCAACTCGCGCCTCTTTACTTTCGCGATCGACCGGTATCTGTCCTGCTGCAAGAAGGATTCTGCCAATAATCGGAATTCTAAATACTTGAATCTTTCCAATAAAGCGAGGGGCGCGACCGTTGGAATAGAGAAAGAGGGCCAGGGCGAAGGCATCCAGATACGAAAGGTGGTTTGAGGCCACAATGACGGGGCCGTTCTTTGGAATTTTATCGCCCGCACGTCCATCATAAGAAGTCATGAGTTTCATGATCGGAATAAGAATGGTGGCACAAATTTTAAATGTGCGATTTGCGCCAAGTGGATAACCATGTGGAGGATTAAGTCGAATCTTTAAAGGCTTCTTGCTCGAAGAGCTAGATTTCGACATGTCACAATTCTAAGTCTGTTGAAGGTGTTATGGATGCTCCTTCAAGAAGAAAAGATAAAAAAATAAGGCCCACGCGTAATGCGTGGGCCTTATTTATGAAGAGAATTACTTCTTCTTACGAACTACCTTCTTCGCAGCCTTCTTAGGTGCTGCCTTCTTAGCAACCTTCTTTGTAGCTGACTTCTTCGCACCCTTCTTAGGTGCTGCCTTCTTAGCAACCTTCTTCTTAGCTGCCTTCTTAGGTGCTGCCTTCTTGGCTACAGGCTTAGCGACAACCTTTGGCTCTGGCTTTGGAGCTGGAGCAAGCTTGCGATCTCCAGCAACAACTTCCTTAAGAGCCTTTGCAGGCAAGAAGCGTGCCTTCTTTGAAGCCTTGATCTTGATTGTCTCGCCGGTGAATGGGTTACGACCCATGCGTGCCTTGCGATCAACCTTCTTGAACTTACCGAAATCGTTAATCATGACATCTTCACCACGCGCCATTGTGCGAGTAATGGTGTCAAATACGATATCTACAGCGTGAGCTGCTTCCCTCTTGCTGTCGTTGAAGTGTGGGGCCAACGCGGCAATGAATTGGGCTTTATTCATCAAAATCCCCTTAG
The DNA here is from genome assembly GCA_009702965.1 of Actinomycetota bacterium. Lineage (GTDB taxonomy): Bacteria > Actinomycetota > Actinomycetes > Nanopelagicales > Nanopelagicaceae > Planktophila. The sequence goes on from WLHB01000002.1 coordinate 81,159, forward strand.
TTTTACGCTTAAAAATTAAGCATTTGCTTAACCTGTGTAAAACTTAAACTAGATACAGGGGTGATGCCGTTATTGGTGTGGGCGTGTCGCAATTTAATATTTCTAAGAAATCCCACTTTTTACGCGTAAAAAACTCTCATTCTTTGCTTGAGAGTTTTTGCAATCACCATCACCCTGAGCGAAGAACCCTTATTTCACGCTCGTTTTTCTTCACATTTAGCGAATAGGAAGCGTTGCAGGCTTATGCGATGGGCGTTTTCCTTCGAAAGTATCGATGGAATCAGTCTGTTTCAGGGTTAATCCGATGTCATCAAGACCTTCCATCAAACGCCAACGTGTGTAGTCATCGATCGTAAATGAATGTGAGAGCTCGTTATAGGAGACCGTGCGAGTATCAAGGTCTACGGTGATCGATGTTGTTGGGTTAGCCTCAATTGCTTCCCACATGGCCTCCACATCGCTCTGTGGCAAAATCACTGTGAGAAGACCGCCCTTGAGCGAATTTCCTCGGAAAATATCGGCAAATCTCGATGAGATGACGACCTTAAATCCATAGTTCTGCAAGGCCCAGACTGCATGCTCTCGCGAAGACCCTGTTCCGAAGTCAGCGCCAGCGACAAGCACTGTGCCATCTTTAAACTCTTGCTTGTTGAGGACGAAATCTGGATCGTTACGCCATGCCGCAAAGAGGCCATCTTCGAATCCGCTGCGAGTTACTCGCTTGAGATATACGGCAGGAATAATCTGATCGGTATCGACATTGCTACGGCGCAGCGGAACTCCAGTGCCAGTGTGCTTAATGAATTTTTCCATGGGCGTATCTCCTTACAAATCCGCTGGTGATGAAAGTGTTCCGCGGAGTGCGGTCGCTGCTGCAACAAGTGGGCTAACTAAGTGGGTACGCCCACCCTTGCCTTGTCGTCCCTCAAAGTTTCGATTTGATGTAGAGGCAGATCGCTCGCCAACTGCTAACTGATCTGGGTTCATTCCAAGACACATGGAACATCCGGCGTTACGCCATTCAGCTCCCGCATCGATAAAGACCTTATCTAAGCCTTCGGCCTCTGCCTCTAAACGCACTCGAGCAGATCCTGGAACAACCAACATTCGTAGAGTGGATGCGATCTTCTTACCCTTCACGATTTCTGCTGCGCTACGAAGATCTTCGATGCGACCATTTGTACAAGAGCCCAAGAAAACAGTGTCAATCACTATCTCTTTAAGGGGTGTACCAGCGGTTAATCCCATGTATTCAAGTGCGCGCTCAGCTGCTGTCCGTTCAGTTGTGTCAGCGTAATCCGCAGGGTTTGGAACTTTTGCATTCAGTGGCAAGCCTTGACCCGGGTTTGTTCCCCATGTAACAAATGGCTCTAGCTCATCTGCGTTGAGGTCTACCTCGACATCAAATACGGCATCGCTATCTGTATAGAGACTCTTCCAATACGCGACCGCTTCATCCCAATTCTCTGGGGCATGCGGCTTTCCCTTAATGTATTCAAATGTAGTTTCATCCGGTGCGATCAAACCAGCACGAGCACCCGCTTCAATCGACATATTGCAGACAGTCATTCGGCTCTCCATAGAGAGTGCACGAATCGCACTGCCACGGTATTCGATGATGTAGCCCTGTCCCCCGCCGGTTCCAATCTTTGCAATGATTGCAAGGATAATGTCTTTTGATGTCACACCAGGCTTGAGAGTTCCTTCCACATTGATTGCCATGGTCTTTGGGCGACTTGATGGCAAAGTCTGAGTAGCAAGAACATGCTCAACTTCAGATGTTCCGATTCCAAAGGCGATTGCCCCGAAGGCACCGTGTGTCGATGTATGTGAATCGCCGCAGACGATAGTCATACCTGGCTGAGTGATTCCAAGTTGTGGGCCAACGACGTGAACAACGCCTTGTTCAATATCTCCAAGAGAGTGCAGGCGGATGCCAAATTCTTTGCAGTTGGCACGCAGGGTATCTACCTGCAATTTAGAGACAGGATCTGCGATGGGTTTGAGAATATCGAGTGTTGGAACATTGTGATCTTCGGTTGCAATTGTTAAATCAGCGCGACGTACTCGGCGATTAGCAAGGCGCAGACCATCGAAGGCTTGAGGGCTAGTGACTTCATGGATTAAGTGGAGATCGATATAGAGAAGATCAGGCTCACCCTCGGCCTGGCGAACAATGTGTTCGGCCCAAATCTTTTCTGCAAGAGTTTTGCCCATCGTTATCCCTCTACTCGCTCTTGATATGTACATCTCATCTGGTGGGATGCTAATATCACTAGGTGGATAGAAAGAATAGCGGAGTCGGCGTACTAGATAAAGCCGTAGCAATTTTGGGCACTCTTGAATCAGGCCCACACTCATTAGCCGAACTCGTTGCAGCCACGGGAATTGCGCGCCCGACCGCTCACCGCCTCGCGGTCGCACTCGAATTCCACCGTCTAGTCACGCGCGATCTGTCGGGACGATTTATCTTGGGGCAACGCTCTGGCGAACTCGCTGGCGCTGCCGGTGAAGATCGACTTCTGGCAGCTGCTGGTCCGGCATTGGCAGCACTTCGCGATGCCACTGGTGAATCTGCCCAGCTCTATCGACGTCAAGGAGATATTCGCATCTGTGTTGCTGTCGCTGAACGCTTATCTGGTCTCCGTGACTCTGTTCCAGTCGGTGCATCACTGACAATGACCGCCGGCTCTGCCGCACAAATTCTTCTTGCGTGGGAAGATTCTGAGAAGATTCATCGCGGACTAAAGAATGCACGATTTACCGCCGCTCACTTAGCAGCAGATCGCCGTCGCGGATGGGCACAATCTGTTGGAGAGCGCGAAGCAGGCGTTGCATCCGTCTCTGCCCCGGTACGTGGTCCAAATGGAAAGGTGATTGCCGCAGTATCAATTAGCGGTCCCATTGAAAGACTTGGCCGCCAACCAGGACGGCTTCATGCTGCTTCGGTTGTCGCTACAGCAACACGGCTTACAGAGTATCTAGCAAAGGCCTAACGATCACTCAACTCTAATTCGCGAAGAACGCGGCCGATGATTGAAAAGCTAAATCCTTTACGTTGTAAGAGCGATTGAATCCTGCGAATCTGAACTTCAGGAGCAAGCCGTGACATGGTGTTGTACTTTTTAAATCCAAGATCAAAGGCTGCGCGATACTCTGATTCATCATCGATCTGATCAAGGGCCTCATCAATCTCTTCTTGAGTGACACCCTTCTGACGAAGTTCGGTTGCAATAATTCGTTTCGAGATCTTCTTATGGCCATGGCGCGAAGTTGCCCAGGCGATTGCGAATTCGCCATCGTTGATTAGCCCAGCTTCGGTCAGGCGAAAAATCACCGCTGCAGCAACATCATCTTCAATCCCCCGATTTTTCAAGTGAGCGAGAAGCTCGCCCTTACTTTTCGCCCGCGCCACAAGAGCATTAAGTGCAATTGTGTGAGCTACTTCGTAAGGGTCGAGCCCCTCACCACCTGATTTCGATTCTCGTGGAACCTTTGCGTAGTGGAGAGAAATTAGAACTCAACCTCTGCTGCTGCTTCATCAATTTCAGCGATCAGCTCTGCATCAACTTCTACAGGGACAAATGAGGCGCGGATGCGTGCCTCAATATCATTGGCTAGATCTGGGTTATCAACCAGGAATGCGCGAGCATTCTCTTTACCCTGACCGAGCTGATCGGTTTCATAGGTGTACCAGGCTCCAGATTTCTTAACGATACCGAGATCAACGCCCATATCGATAAGAGAACCTTCGCGTGAGATTCCAACGCCGTAGATGATGTCGAACTCTGCCTGCTTAAATGGTGGGGCCATCTTGTTCTTAACAACTTTGACGCGGGTACGGTTACCGACTGACTCTTGTCCATCCTTAAGAGTTTCGATACGGCGGATATCCAGGCGAACAGAGGCGTAGAACTTGAGCGCCTTTCCGCCTGTTGTTGTCTCTGGTGAACCGAAGAAGACACCGATCTTGTCACGCAACTGGTTGATAAAGATCGCTGTCGTCTTTGATTGGTGGAGCGCACCGGTAATTTTACGAAGCGCTTGTGACATCAGGCGAGCTTGAAGACCCATATGTGAATCGCCCATTTCGCCTTCAATTTCAGCGCGCGGAACGAGCGCTGCAACGGAGTCAACGACAACGAGATCGAGAGCACCTGAACGGACCAACATATCCATAATCTCAAGTGCTTGCTCGCCTGTATCTGGCTGAGAAACAAGAAGGGCATCGATATCAACGCCGAGCTTCTTCGCATACTCTGCATCGAAAGCATGCTCTGCGTCGATAAAGGCGCAGATTCCGCCGAGCTTCTGTGCGCTTGCAATTGCATGCAAGGTAAGAGTTGTCTTACCTGAAGATTCTGGTCCGTAGATCTCTACGATACGTCCACGTGGAAGTCCGCCGATACCGAGTGCGATATCGAGTGCGACAGATCCGGTTGGAATTACTTCAATAACTTGTGCCTGCTTATCAGACATCTTGATGACCGAACCCTTACCAAATTGACGTTCGATCTGGGCGAGGGCGCTATCGAGGGCTTTCTGACGATCAGATGTTGCGCGATCGGATGGTGCATCTGGCTTTGCTTCTTTTGCTGCCACTTTCACTCCTTAGGTAGAACGTCTGGCCTTTGCCATCCGTTGGGTACGGCCCAGAAGGTACGGAGACCCACCGACGGACCACAGCATCTGGGGAAGAGCTGTGGGCGGAAGATGGAACCGCTCTGGTTGAACAGGTGTAAGGGTATCCGAACACCTGTTCGAAAACTAGCACCGCCCACTGACATCACAGGCGGCGTGTCGCAGATTCCCCCCTTGCTCCGCCTCGAGCAGGCCAGAATGAGGCCATGTTGATCCTGCTCCCGCCTTCTGAGGGGAAGAGAGAGACGCCCACGGGCCCGCTGCCAGCGATTGCGGTCTATAGCGGAGTTCTCTACAAAGCGTTGGATTACCCCAGCCTTTCAGCGAGCGCCAAGCTTCGCTGCGATAAATCAGTTGTCATTATCTCGGCGAAATATGGCGCACTCGCGCCCGGCGATCGCATCGAAAGCTATAAAGAGAAGATCAATAACAGCGCCATGCGCCCGATCGTTGAAAAAAAGTTAGCGCCGTATAAGAAAGATCTCATTATCGATTGCAGGTCATCGACCTATCAGGGTGTCTGGGCTGCTCCGCTCGAGACCACCGTTGCGATACGTGTCTCTACTGTCGTTGATGGAGTCCGCACCGTCATCACTCATATGTCGAAGAAAACACGGGGCGAGGTCGCCCGGATGCTCATAGTCAATCGCTCTGTAGCTAAATCACCCGAGGATGTCTATGCCATCGTCTCTGAGACCTATCCCTGCGCGCTTACTCCCCCGACGGATATTGATCCGTGGATCCTAGAAGTGATTGCAATCTAATACTTAAATTTAGCTGTCTGCGTGGGATGTTCGGCGCAGACCGCTCTCCAGATTTCTTGCGCCTCATAACCCTTAGCTAGCGCCTCATTTACTGTCAGACTATCAAGAGCCGAGATTGCGATATCAGCGCTAAATGAGGATGCCCATTCTTGGCCGAATGAAAGAGAGAGTCGCTCTCGCAGATCAGAAATTCGCATCATCTAAAAAACTAGAAGAGAGTATTTTCAACGAGTAGTACTGCTTGATCTCGTGACTGCTCTGGTGTGACCGGTTGTAACACTTGCCCCAGCAACCAGCGCATGGCAAGGCCTGTCGCACTCGGTGATTGCGTTAATGAAAAAATTGCACGTGCTAATTCAAGATAGAGCGGGTGCTCACTATGTATGAGCAGCTGAGCCAATAGAGCAGGGTCGTGGATGCGAAGTCCGGCCAAGGCTGGATCGCTAGAGATAGAGTGTGAGAGAAATTCGAGAGCATCAGCCGGCGTACCAACCTTGCCCATCTCGTGAATTACTCTGCTGATTTCTGCCTGCAAGAGCGCTTCAATGACCGCAGACTTATCTCGGAAATGGTTGTACAACGTTGCACGCGCAACCTGTGAGTGCGCGGAGATATCAATCATTGAAATTTTTGAAGCTCCTGAGGCTGCAATTAACTCTTTAGTTGCAGAGAGAATTGCCTCTTCAGTACGGCGGTGAGTTGCGCCTTGTGCGGCGTATTTAGGCTGCGTCGACAACGGTGAGCTTTGCGATCTCGCTCGATGCGATCTGTGAAGTGACATCACTCATGAGCGCTGAAAGTTGAAGGCCAAGGGCCTCGCAAATTGAATTAAGAAGCTCCGATGACGCTTCCTTCTGTCCGCGTTCGACCTCTGAAAGATATCCAAGTGAGACACGAGCCTCGCGTGCAACATCACGGAGAGTTCTTGATTGTTCTGTGCGCGCAGCACGAAGAGAGCTACCGACAGCTTCGCGTAAAAGTGCCATGGTCAACCCCCTTCACTTGTTCGTGTTCTAAGGATACGCGCAAATGAGCCGATTGCAGTGGCAACGGTGGCGTTTCGTACGCTTTCGCGCCCGCCCGAAAGGGAAAGTTCAAGATTATGGGTTACTGGGCCATCGATGGCCACCCAGACAGTTCCAGATGCAATCCCATCGGAGGGCCCTGGACCTGCAACTCCTGTTGTTGCAATCGACCAGGTAGAGCCAAACTTTTTACGCACTGTTTCCGCCATCTCAACTGCAATCACTTGACTATAGACAGTGTGCAGATCAATGAGTGCAGCATCTACTCCAAGAATCTCAGACTTGACTTTATTTTGGTAGGCCACGATTGCGCCAAGAAATATCTGGGATGATCCCTCAACGGATGTGATTGCCGAACTTAAACCACCTGCAGTAATTGACTCTGCCGTAACCAGCGTTTCATTGCGCGCTGCAAGGGTAGAAATTATCTCGCTCACCATCGCCGAAATTTCAGGAGCAAGTGACATCTCTTATCCCCTCTACATTTACAGAACGTACGGAAACTACTTCTTCAGAGCCAATCGTACATAGTTAAATCCCGTCACGACAGTTAAGATAATCGCAATCGCCATGAAGCCATCTCTAAACCAGAAAAGTTCTGAGGGCATCGGCAACATGTAGAAGCCAACGCCAAAGCTTTGGAAGGTACTCTTGATCTTTCCCCCACGATTGGCAGGAATAACACCACGCTTAATGACAGCTAATCTAAAGATTGTTATCCCGATCTCACGCGCCAGAATCACAGCAGTAATCCACCAAGGAAAACGTCCAAGGATCGAAAGAGAGATCATCGCTGATCCGATCAGAGCTTTATCAGCAACTGGGTCAAGAAATTTTCCAAGCTCACTTACTTGATTAGTTGCCCGCGCGAGGTATCCATCGAGGAGATCCGAAAGACCAAGGAAGAAGTAGATGGTCCACGCAATAACCTGCCACGTGGAATCGTCTCCCCCATTTTTGAAAATTGCATAGACGCCGAATGGGATCAGAAGAATTCGCGCCATAGTGATGGCGTTGGGAGAAAAATACTTTTTCATGCGACTACTGCCACCAAATCAACGCCCAGTGATTGGGTAACAACTCCATCAACATAGTCGCCAACCCTAAAGGATGTACCGACAAATGATGTTGTGCCATCAACTTCAGGACCCTGATGGGCGGCACGCCCCTCTTGATTTTCCGCATCTTCAATTAAAACGCGCACATGCTGGCCAATTCTCGATGCTGCTCGAAGTGAGACCATCTCATCGGCAAGGGATGACAGTGACTCCACTCGCTCTGAGATGAGCTCGAGATCGACTTTATCTGAAAGGTCAAGCGCCTCGGTCTTATCCTCATCTGAGTAACCAAAAATTCCAATCGCATCCAACTGTGCTTGGGTAATGAATTCAGCGAGTGCATCAAAATCTTCTTGGGTTTCACCAGGAAAGCCGACAATAAAATTAGATCGAATTCCTGCTTCTGGAGAGAGCGCTCTGATCTGAGTAATGAGATGGAGGAATTTCTCGCTATCGCCAAATCTGCGCATACGGCGCAATAGCGTGGGGCTGACATGCTGAAATGAGAGATCGAAATAAGGCGCAACTTTGTCAGTCGAGATCATCGCTTGCAAAAGTGTAGGTCGCATCTCAGCTGGCTGAAGATATGAAAGGCGCACTCGTTCAACACCTTCAATTTCTCCAAACTCGTGAAGAATTTTCTCCATGAGCATAAGATCGCCGAGGTCTTTTCCATATGAGGTCGTGTTCTCACTCACGAGAAAGAGTTCGCTTACCCCGTTCTGGGCGAGCCATTCGGCTTCTTTCAGGACTTCTGTTGGACGACGAGAAATAAATGAACCACGGAAATATGGGATCGCACAGAAAGAACATCTACGATCGCAACCAGAGGCGATTTTCAAGGGAGCCCATGGAGCGCTGTCTAAACGTTTACGAAAAAGTCCACCGGCTGCACCGAGAGAAGATTTGTAATTCTCATCTCGTACCTTGCCACGTTCAACTGGGGCGATAGGTAGGAGCGAGCGTCGATCACGCGGTGTATGAGATGTGTGAGATTGACCAGAGATGATCGATTGCAAGCGAGCTGAGATATCTTGATAATCATCAAAGCCTAAAATTGCATCTGCTTCGGGAAGTGCTTCGGCTAACTCTTTTCCATATCGCTCAGCC
>WLHB01000020.1 GCA_009702965.1 Actinomycetota bacterium
CTCTGGATTACCAATTTTATCTAGTGGTGGTTTTGATGAAACAACAAATGGGTCATAGCTGCCGTGAGAGCCACCCTCAACTTTGAGGATTCCCATCTTCTCTGTTGCAGATCGAGCCACTCGAACGGCATACATTGTTGACTCAGTTCCTGAGTTGGTGAAGCGAACCTGGTCGATACCAAATCGCTTACAGATTCGCTCAGCGGCATCGGTAGACGTTGGAGAAGGGGTAACAAAGAGCATTCCTTCGCGAAGAGAGGTCTGAATCTCTTCAACAACGATTGGATTGAGGTGGCCAGCGAGCATTGCGCCAAAGCCCATTGAGAGATCAAGGAGTTTGCGACCATCGACATCAGTCATCCACGCGCCCTCAGCAGATGCGATTGAAATTGGGTATGGATCCCAGTGCTGAAAACTTGATGTCACGCCAAGTGGAAGCGATGCGAATGCACGCTCACTTTCAGCTGCAGAGCCGGCTGTATCTTTAGTAAAAAGCTTCCATTCATCTGCCAAAACTTGAGCAACGCGCTCTGGTGAGACTGGCTTTGAGGAAGCAGGAACGTATCTAAAGGTGTTTGCGTGATGCGATTGCATCGAGGAGTACATTTGTAAAGTCCAATTCGTTAGGACTTAAGTATCGCTCATCCGCATATAAGTTGCAAGTTATCTGCAACTTATGCGTGTTTTAACTTTAAAAAGTTAACAATTCAATCTTTTCCCCGTCAAAATGGAGAATATTTGCCTTATTTCCAATTGCAATCGATCCCACTTTTTCTAACTTTAAAATACTTGCAGGAAGAGTTGATGATGCATGAACTGCATCAATTATTGAAACGCCATCTTTTTTCATAAAATTCAAGAACGCTTCTTCCATGGTGAGAGTACTTCCAGCAAGTGAACCATTACTTGTTAGCCGTGCAATCGAATCTTTGACTTCTACATCAAGACCACCAATTTCGTACATCCCATCTGATGAACCCGCCGCAGACATGGCATCTGTAATGAGAATGGTCCGTTGTAACGCTTTCTCAATTACTTCTCTGATGACATCATTGGCGACATGCACCCCATCATTAATGAGTTCTAGAGAAATTGTGGAATCACCGAGCACATGGGTTGCCATCGAGTCACTGCTGAGATTTTTCGACATGGCATTACTAAAGTGCGTGACCACTTGGGCCCCAGCATCTATTGCTCTACGGGTGGTGGGTGCATCTGCATCAGAGTGACCAATAGCCACAACAATCCCTTGGGTTACAAGCCACTGGATGCATTCAAGGGCACCTTCAAGTTCGGGTGCAATGGTGATCATGCGGATAGAACCTTGACCAGCTTCGATCAGAGATTTAACTTCATCAAGAGCTGGAATTCGAAGCAAGTGCGGATCGTGTGCCCCGCACTTCACGGATGAGAGATATGGACCCTCAAGATGAATGCCGGCAAGAGCGCCAGAATTTACCAAAGGAGTCAGCGAAGCAATCTGATCTTTGAGTGTAGAAATATCAGATGTGACAAGACTTGCTATCTGTGATGTTGTACCGGCGTTGCGATGTGTCGCAATCGCCTGGTTCACATGTGTCGGATTGGGATCGCTGAAATAAAACCCACCACCGCCATGAGAATGAATATCTACAAAACCTGGGATGAGCACCCCAGAGTAATCTTTCTTTCTTTCAGATCTGCTTTCACAATCAACAGCGGTAATGATTCCTTGCCCAACCGTTACCTCTACATTTTCACGAATCTGACCTGCTATGACAGCGCTCTGTGCTGAAATAATCATACGAGAAAGACTCGATCAACAACCATGTCAATGAGTTTGTACCACTCTTCTGGATCCATCTTGTCATCAACAAAGTCATCGACAATCATGCCTAGGGTGTACGCCTGCACTAAAACCGCACCAGCATGGGCATCGAAATCACTGGCATAAAAACCTTTATTGCGCGCCTCATTGATCAAGTCAATCAGTGCATCTGTAAGACGTTTTTGTTCTTCGGCTAATCTTTTCGCAAATCGTGGATTATGTTCTGCGGCAGCAATTGCGCGAGCTCTTTGAAAACGAGTCTTGCTATAAGCCGGGTCTTGCGTAAATCGAGTAATCAGCTTTAAACCATTCACTAGATCTTCTCGGCTTTTCACCTTAGCGAGCATGGCGACAATTGCTGAAACACTTCGATCTACCCAGGCGGCATAACGCTCAACCTGAGCGACTTCTAAAAGCTCGCCTAGATCTTCAAAGTGGTGATACAGACTTCCTTTGGAGATCCCAGATTTTTCTAAAATTTCATCGACAGCAATTTCACCGGGAAGTTTTTCATCGAGAATCTCAATTGTTGTGGCGATGAGAAGTGATTTAGTGGGGTGAATGCGTGTAGCCATAACCCTATTAAACTCCATTACAGCCGCTGCAGGAAAGTTTTCAAAGTGCCTGAATGCGCTCACAGCGATAGAGTCTTGCGCTATGAGAGCCCAAACCGCCGTTCCAGTCCATGAGGTAATCGCTACCCGCAGAAGTCCACGTTCATTTGATCAGAGTGCCATGATTTCCGACACCGATCTGATCGCAATTATGGAGGCGGCTCGCTGGGCACCTTCTGCCTTCAATGGACAACCGTGGAGATTTTTTGTTGGCAAGCGTGGTGAAGAAGTTTTCAGTCAAACACTTTCATCTCTCGTTGAGTTTAATCAACAGTGGGCTCAGAATTCTTCGGCACTCATTCTTGTTGCCGCCAAACCAACGCGCGATGATGGCTCAATCCATGCGGATTATCAATTTGATTGTGGCTTAGCGGTTGCACAACTTGTCTTTGAAACACACAGTCGCGGATTTGTTGCACATCAGATGACAGGTTTTGATAAAGATAAAGCGCGCGAAAATCTTGCTATGGCTAGTGATCTTGTTCCGGTTGTAGCGATTGCAATTGGAAAACAAGATCTACCCGAGAAGTTGCCAGATGCGATGGCAGAGCGAGAGTTAGCGCCACGCGCTCGTAAGCCACTAGAAGAGATCGTGATTGCGGGTCTTCCACAGCTGTAAAACTAAAATCGGGATCGAATCTTCCATAACTCTTCAAAGACTGGCTTTGAGAGAGTTGTTGCAAGGTAGGCGGCCCCGCTTGATCCACCAGAACCGACTTTTGTTCCAATAGTTCGCTCCACCATCTTTACATGGCGATATCGCCATTCTTGCAATCCTTCATCTATATCAACTAACCGTTCACAGACCATGGCACTTTCAGGATCATTGCGATGGACTGTTAAAAGGATTTCCTCAATCTCTTCACTAGTTTCATAGTGTTTCGAGAAATCTCTTTCGAGAACTGCCTTTGGAATGCGATGTCCTCGTTTATCTAAATAGAGGAGAGTTGAATCCCATAAACTTTTCTGTGACGTGATTACCGCAATTTCTTCTTGATCATGCGGAGCAAGGTGGCCCGCCATCTTCGAATCACGGCGACCCAGAATTGCCTCTACCTTTCTAAATTGCGCTGACTGGAAACCACTCGAAGATGCGAGGTACCCTCGAAAAGCGTTAAATTGAAGAGGCGTCATAGTTTCCAAAATATCAATCTGCGTGACACATACTTTTAGGATTGTGCGAATACGGCCCAGAATCGCGAGAGAGCGGTGGGTATCACCGGCCTCCAAAGACTTCTGTGCAGCTAGAAATTCATGGATCAGTTGCTTAAACCAGAGTTCGTAGGTCTGGTGAATAACGATAAAGAGCATTTCATCATGCTCAGGACCTTCAGATAATGGCCTTTGAAGTTTGAGTAACTCATCAACTGCTAGATACGAGTTGTAGGTAAGTGCTGAGTCATAACTTTCGCTTGGCGGATTACTCATGTGACTCTCGAATCTGACCCAGTGATTTTTTCGTATTGGCGAGTAGCTACTAGATCACGCATGCGCGCAAAACCATCCCAGACTTCAACGTACGAAGTTGGAAGCGGAGCAATTGCTAGACGAATTGAATTCGGAGTTCGATAATCAGGAATTACATGTGCAAACTGTCGCAGCGCAACACAGATACGTGCTGCCTCGGGATGGCCCAGAGAGATATGTCCTCCGCGCTCTTTAGCGTTGCGAGAGGTAAGTAATGTAAAGCCGAGATCTGCCAGCCAAGCATCATAGAGATCAATCATCATCTGAGTTCCGGTTGCAGCCTTCTGAGCGATTGCTGAAATAGATGCCTCTTCGATCATTGAGAATGCAGTCTTAACGCAACGCAAACCAATAAGTGAAGGGCTCGCAATTTGGAAACCACGAATTCCATCAGCACGCTCAAAGACGGGACCCATTCCAAATTGATCACCTTGTGAAAACCAACCTTGAATAGGAACTTGCAACTCTGCCTGAACTCTTTTATTTACATAAAGCCATGCAGGAGATCCGGGACCTGAGTTTCCATATTTGTATGTGCACCCAACAGCGATATCAACACCGTTGGCATCGAAATCCATCTCAATGGCACCCACAGCATGGCTGGCATCCCAGAGTAGAAATGCACCATGGCTACGGACTAAATCAGTGAGAGATTTAATGTCGTTACGGGCGCCAGATCGGTATTGAATAACTTCAAGAGTTACGAGAGCAACATCATCACTTAAGTATTTTTCTAAAATCTCAGTCGTGATTCGTTCATTCTCTGCAGAGCCAGGAGACTCGTTATCAATAATGACAAGATTCAAGCCCAGCTGTTTAGCGATTCCCTCGAGAATGTAGCGATCTGTCGGAAAGTTTGCCGCGTCGGTAATTACAGTTTTGCGCCCTGGACGTGCGTTAATTGCTGCTAACGCTAATTGATAGAAATTAACCGATGTTGTGTCACAGACCAATACTTGTCCAGCGGCTGCCCCAAGAGTTGCGCGTCCAAGAAGATCACCTGTTGGTTGCGCTTCATCGACCCAATGACCCCACCCTGTCACTACTTCAGGGCCCCATTCACCCGTCATAAACTCATTGACAGCGACAACAGTTGCAAGCGGTAAGCGACCAAGTGAATTGCCATCCAGATAGCAAATTTCTGGGTCTGTAATCACAAATCGAGATTTGAAGTCCTTGAGTGGATCTTTCTCATCGAGAGATACTGCATATTCACGGTCTGTAACCATCATGTCGCAAAGGTACGCTTCTCCTCTATGGCGCGCAATCTTGTAAACCTCGAAGGTGTGAGTAAAGCCTTCGATATTCGCCCTCTCTTAACGAAGGTCTCAATCGGGGTATCAGAAGGTGACCGCATAGGAATTGTCGGTCGAAATGGCGCTGGAAAAAGTACTTTGATGAAGATCATTGCCGGCTTAGAAAGCGCGGATGAAGGAAGAGTCACACAGGGAAATTCAATTCGTGTAGGAATGCTTTCTCAAGTTGATGTTGCAGATAAAAGTGCAACAGTCGGTGACATTGTTATTGGTGACCGAGCCAAGCATGAATGGGCGAGTGATCCTAAAATCCGCGAAGTCTTTACAGGTCTCTTTGGAGGATTTGATGACCATCTCTTTGAGCGGATTTTCATCACACTCTCAGGTGGAGAAAAGCGTCGAGTTGGCTTAGCTAAACTTTTAATTGATGAACTTGATCTCATCATGCTTGATGAGCCAACAAATCATTTAGATGTTGAAGGTGTCGATTGGCTGGCAAAGCATTTAAATGCGCGAAAAGATTTAGCCGTATTGGTTGTCACGCACGACCGTTGGTTCTTAGATGCCGTGACAGATCGCACGTGGGAAGTTGTTGGCGGAGCGCTTGAAGAATATGACGGTGGATACTCGGCCTATGTTCTAGCAAAGGCTGAACGCGCTCGCCAGACAAGTGCCATGGATGCACGACGAAATAGTCTGATTCGAAAAGAACTTGCTTGGCTTCGTCGCGGTGCACCAGCCCAAACTGTTAAACCAAAATTTCGAGTCGATGCAGCGAATGAACTTATTAGTAGCGAACCAGCGCCACGAGATAAATCAGAGTTATTAAAATTTGCGCTTAACCGACTAGGACGCACCGTTCTTGAATATCAGCATGCAAAAATCTCAGCAGGAGATAAAGAGTTAATCAGTGAATTAACCTGGAATATCGGGCCGGGTGATCGTTTTGGAATTGTCGGAGTCAATGGCGCAGGTAAAACAACGCTTATGCGCACGATGGCATCAGAACTTGAAGTTGCTGCAGGAAAGCTCGTTACAGGGATAACAGTTAAAATCGCATTTCTTACTCAGCATCTCGATGAGTTAGATCCGACATGGCGAGTGCTTGAGGCGGTTGAAAATGTTGCCAACCATATTGAAATTGGTAAAGGCCGCACTCTTTCAGCATCTCAACTCTGTGAACGCCTAGGTTTTGATCGTGATGGCCAATGGACTCCAGTGGGCGATCTCTCTGGTGGAGAGAAAAGAAGGTTGCAGCTCACGCGACTGTTGATGGATTCACCGAACGTTCTCTTACTAGACGAACCAACAAATGACTTTGACATTGAGACCCTCACTGAACTGGAAGATCTTTTAGATAGCTATGGCGGGACTCTTATAGTGATCTCACACGATCGCTATTTTCTAGAACGCGTCTGTGATCGTTTTGTCGGATTAATGGGCGATCAAAATCTACGCGATTTACCTCGAGGTGTTGATGAGTACCTTGAACATCGCGCTAAGTCATTAAATGCTCCCTCACAGAGTGCGACTGGAAAAGTTTCTAACGCAGCCCAAGAACGCACCCTTAAGAAAGACCTCACTAGAGTTGAAAGACAGATACAGAAAGCGAAAGAGAAGGTTGCGCTACTCGCCCAAGAACAAGTTGAAGCATCCTTTGACGCCAACCGGTTAAGTGAGATTTCAGATGAACTCGCTCAGCTCGAGAAAGAATTGATAGCGCGAGAAGAAGAATGGCTTCAGATTACGCTTAAGCTCGAAAATTAGAATAAAGTGCGAACATGCAGCATAGGCGCTTAGATTTTCTAGCGGCGATTTCAGGTCTCATGATCGCGCTGCAGGCACGCGCAAATGGTGAACTTTCACATCGATTAGATAATGGATTACAAGCCGCTCTTGTTTCCTTCGGTTCCGGGTTGATAATCATCGTGATCGTTGCGATCTTTAATCCGTCAATCAAACAAGGTGTTCGCACACTTTCGAAGGCGGTAAAAGAGAGAAATTTGCCGTCATGGACACTTTTCGCTGGAATGCTCGGTGGAAGTTTCGTCGCTGTGCAGACCCAAATAGTTCCACTTATCGGTGTTGCAATCTATTCAGTTGCTTCGATTGCAGGTCAGAGCGCAATTTCATTAGTCGTTGATCGAATTGGGCTGACGGGTGGAGGAAAGAAACAGATCACTCCACGTCGAGTAACCGCCGCATTTGTGACAGTTTTCGCAGTATTTATCTCAGTTGCTGACCGCCTTGATGGAAGAGATCTTTCAATCGCTGCCGTAATTCTTGGTGTTGTGGCTGGGGGCATCGTTGGAATTCAGCGGGCGCTTAATGGTCAAATTAATGAGCACTCACAACAGAGTTTTACAACATCGCTACTAAATTTTGCAATGGGAACAACCTTTCTTACTGTACTTCTCCTCTTTGCAATTCTTCTAGGAGAGACTGAACTATCTCCTCTTCCGGCTGGACCATGGTGGATCTATACAGGTGGAGTAATTGGAGTTGTCTATATCGCTTTCACTTCAACAATAGTTCAACACTTAGGCGTTTTGACATTCACACTGATTAGCGTCGGCGGACAGCTTGTCGGTTCACTTCTCATCGATCTACTCTCACCAACAGAAGGTGTGCAGGTGAGTATTTATCTAGTCGTCGGAATTGCTATGACTTATCTTGGGGTAATCGTCGGCGGCGTAAATAATCAACGATCCCAGAAACGATTGAACCGACAATAAAGAATCCGGCAATTGCGTAGGTGAAGGTTTCAACTCCTGGAATAGATGCTGTGTAGTAGCCCGCCAGAGTAATTCCTACACCCCAAGCAAGAGCCCCAAGAATATTGGCAGATAGAAATTTGTAATAAGGCATCTTAGAAGCCCCTGCAATGAGCGGAAGGAAAGTCCTTACCCACGGAACAAAGCGCGCCGCGACAACAGACCACCAACCGGATTTCTCGTAGAAACGTTCACACTTTCGAATCACTTTCTGCAATGCAGGTGATTTTCTCTTACTTAAATACGAACGGCCAAGTACGCGGCCAATAACAAATCCCACCTGGTTACCAATAAAGGCAGCCATGAAAATCACAGTAAGCAGAGCAGAAATACTCACATTCTCTTCTGTAGCCGCAACTAAACCTGCACTAAAGAGAATGGAGCTTCCAGGGAGAACGAACCCAATAACCAGCGCTGATTGAACGAAAACGTTTCCGCCAACGATGAAGTAGAGGAGAAGTGGTCCAATATCGGCAAATTGCGAGTCCAGTGAGGAGAAGAGCTCCATTACACCGACTTCTTAACCGCTGCAGCCACCTTGCTGACAACCTGGGGGTCAAAAACACTTGGCACAATAAACGAAGCATTGAGTTGTGACTGACTGACGCAATCTGCAATCGCATTCGCAGCAGCAACAAGTAAATCATCTGTGATCTTATGTGCCTGGGCATCGAGCAATCCACGGAAGATACCGGGGAAAGCCAGAACGTTATTGATTTGATTTGGCTGATCACTTCGACCTGTTGCAACAACCGCTGCGTATTTGCGAGCGATTACAGGATCAATCTCAGGATCAGGGTTGGCAAGTGCGAAGACAATTGAGTTTGCAGCCATCGCAGCGACATCGGCTTCTACTAGGACATTGGGAGCGCTCACACCGATAAAGACATCAGCCCCAGTCATTGCTTGGTGAATGTCGCCCGAGAAGTTCTCAGGATTTGAATGATCGATAAACCAAGCACGCATTTCATCACTGCGGTCACATGAATTATTTATTGCACCATCTTTATCGAAGGCAATAATATTTTTCGCACCGCTCTTAACGAGTAAACGGGCAACGGCAGTTCCTGCTGCACCGGCACCGCTCATAACGATTTTTACGGCAGAGATATCTTTCTTAACCAACTTAAGAGAATTCTTTAACGCTGCTAGTACAACAATGGCAGTGCCATGTTGATCGTCATGGAAAACAGGAATATCCAGAAGCTGACGCAGGCGAGCCTCGATCTCAAAACAGCGCGGTGCTGAGATATCTTCAAGGTTGATGCCACCGTAAACAGGTGCGATCAATTGCACGGTGCGGACAATTTCATCAACATCTTGAGTATCAAGACATACCGGCCAGGCATCGACATCGGCAAAGCGCTTAAAGAGAGCGGCCTTACCTTCCATCACTGGCAAAGCTGCGGCGGGGCCGATATTTCCAAGACCTAGAACTGCAGAACCATCTGTTACGACTGCGACGGTATTGCGCTTCATTGTGAGTCTGCGAACGTTGGTTGGATCTTCAACAATTGCCTGGCTAATACGAGCAACGCCGGGCGTATACGCACGTGATAAATCATCACGAGTTTTTAGCGGAACTTTTGATGCGATCTCAATTTTTCCACCTAAGTGAAGTAAAAATGTGCGATCTGAAACCTTGCGTACGACAAGCCCAGCAATAACATTAAGAGCGGCAGTGATCTCGTCGGCATGATCGGCGTTGATCGTGTCGCAGGTAACGTCAATTACAACTTTATCAAGCATTGATTCGACAACATCGAGCGCGGTGATTGTTGCGCCAGCACCCGACAACGCTGAAGTTATTAGCGCAATAGGTTGGAGATCTGGAGAACCTTCAACGCGGATAGTAATTCCATATCCAGGGGAGGTTGATGCCATTTACACAACACCATAAAGTCGATCGCCGGCATCGCCAAGGCCAGGAACTATGTATCCCTTTTCATTGAGGCGCTCATCGAGAGCGCCAGTTACCAAATTAATTGGAACCCCTGAATCCTTAAAGGCGTCTTCAAGAACTTTAATTCCTTCGGGAGCAGACAAAATACAGATCGCGGTAATTTCGGTAGCACCACGTTCAATAAGAAAATTAATCGCCGCGACCAGAGTTCCACCTGTTGCAAGCATTGGGTCAAGGACAAAACATTGACGACCAGATAAATCTTCTGGAAGTCGATTTGCGTAGGTACTTGCTTGAAGTGTCTTCTCATCGCGCACCATCCCAAGGAAACCAATTTCAGCAGTCGGGATCAAGCGACTCATTCCTTCGAGCATTCCCAATCCTGCACGCAAGATTGGAACAACGACAGGACGCGGGTGAGCGAGTTTGACGCCAGTTGTTGGTTGAACGGGAGTAACGATCTCTACCTTTTCAACGCGGACATCGCGCGTGGCCTCGTATGCCAATAAAGTTACTAGCTCTTCAACTAAGTGGCGAAAGGTTGGTGAATCGGTCTTTTGATCGCGTAGAACCGTTAACTTGTGAGAAATCAGGGGATGGTTGGCGACATGGACTTTCATAACCCGTACCTTACCGCCCTTTCTTTCCTCT
Organism: Actinomycetota bacterium; assembly: GCA_009702965.1. Classification (GTDB taxonomy): domain Bacteria; phylum Actinomycetota; class Actinomycetes; order Nanopelagicales; family Nanopelagicaceae; genus Planktophila. Next base: position 10,473 of record WLHB01000020.1, read on the forward strand.
CGAATGAGTGGGAATATGGGCAACGTGAGCGAGAACCAGGACGGCCAACCATTGCTTAATGACGTGGATATCGCAGTCGCGGCGTGGCATGAAGATGGGCGCTGGTCTTTAGCACTTCTTCCAGATGCTCAGGATCTTCCACAAATAATTGAGCGACTCAAGTCACAACAGACAAACGGTGGAGCGCTCGCATTATTAGCAATCGATGAAGAATTCTTTATGATTATTCGTGTTCTAGGTTCTCATATTAAATTGTTTTTAAGCGATATCTCTTATGCCGTTGATTACGATATCGCAGCAGAGTTTATTGAAATTTGCGATTTAGATATGCCTGAAGAAGATGATGAACCATTTCCTGCTGGAGATTTAGATATCATCTCTGATCTTGGTCTCCACCGAATGGAGCTATCTACTCTCTGTGATGACCCTGATCTCTTTCCTGATGAACAACTTGAAGCGATCGCTAGCCGTTTAGGATTCGGCGAGGAATTCGCACAACTATTGGAGTTATAAAATCTTAGATCACGAAAGTCTCATGAGAGATGCACTTGCCATTGCTCGTCAGGCATTTGCAACCGATGATGTTCCAGTTGGTGCGCTAATCGTTAATGCAGATGGCGTGGTTGTTGGTACGGGCTTTAACGAACGTGAAGCCAATAATGACCCCACCGCTCATGCAGAAGTTGTTGCGATTAGAAATGCAGCCGCACGTTTGCAGAAATCTCGACTGGATGGATGTACCTTGATTGTCACCCTAGAACCATGTGCAATGTGCGCAGGTGCAATTGCACAATCTAGAATCTCTCATCTTGTCTATGGCGCGTGGGATGAGAAAGCAGGCGCTGTTGGCTCAGTATGGGATGTGTTGCGAGACCCACGATCAATTTTCAAAGTCGAAGTTACTGCTGGAGTTTTACAGGCTGAGTGTGCTGAATTACTGAAAGAGTTTTTCTCAGACAAGTAATTCGTAAGAAGGATTCAAAATCAATAGAGAACCTTCTTCTTCGCCGACCATACCTTCAGCGCGAATTTCTGAACCAACATCAAGGCCAGCAATCTCGCGACGACCCAAGAATTGAAGAGTGACTCCACCAGATTGATCCCATACTTCGACCTGCAGATACGGTGCAGAGCCACGTGGGGCGCTCTTTATTGAAGTGACCCTGCCTTGCACGTGAGCACGTTTGCGCCATTGAATCTCACCGATTGGTGTCATGTTCTCTGCGTAATGGCTCGTTGGTTCAACTTCCTTCATCACTTCAGCCACGGGCTTGAATGCTGCGGCCTTAACAGGAACTTTCTCTCGTACCGCCTCATTCTCAGCGCTTGGTTCGGCCGAGAGAATTCTGCTCACATCGAAAGGAACAATTGTTGCAACTACTCGTTGCAGTTGTGAAATAGGTGCTGCGATCTTTTCTGCAGTTTGATCATGAAGCAGTCGACCTAGGAAACCAGAGTATGCACGTCGAGGTAATAGAAGAGTGAGTTCGATATCAGGTTTTAACGTCATTCGAACTGCATATTCGAGTGCGGCATTTGGAAGTCTACGATCTGGACAATCGACTAACTCGAGAGTCACATCATCAAAGGCCGGGTTCTCGCTCCAGCGATGGGAAATTTCATCAGCCTTCTTGTCATCGAGTACAAAGTGAACGGCTTGAAGTGTGTGAGGTTTAAGTGATCGGGCATATCGCACTGCAGTAATTGTTGCTATATCAACAGTGTCAACAAGCACTGTGACATTGTGTCTAGAGATAGTCGTTGCGCGAGCATCCTTTGAGCGAAAGAGAAGAGCTTGCTTTTCTTTACGATACTGCTTATTGAAGTTTCGCATCGCCAGAAGTGCGATAGGCGTTCCAATAACAACTAACCACGTGCCATCTGAAAATTTAGTGATCGCTAGAACTACAACAGTAATTGCAGATACGAAGCCAGCAAGTATGTGAACAATCGACCTAAGCTTGGCTTTTTCCTTAAGAGTCTTTTTCGCCATTCCAACGCCAGTTAATGTAAATCCGATGAATACAGCGATCGCATAGATAGCGGCCAAAACAGTAATACTCGCTCTAGAAACTAACACGAGAAGAGATGCACCCACAGCAATAAAGAGAATGCCGCTAGAGAAGACCAGCCTATGTCCGCGCGCAGTTAAACGCTTTGGCAGAAATCCGTCATTTGCAATCACATTAACCATATTTGGGAACGCGGTATAGCACGTGTTTGCACCAGCAAAGAGAATAAGCATCGTGCCGGCTTGGACAACATAGTAAAAAATCTCGCCAGAAAGACTGCTACCAAGCGAGGCTTTCGCCACTAGCGAGATAACAGTGGGGGTTCCTGATTGATACGGCACCGCAAAGGTTTGGTGTGCCAGCCATCCAATTCCAATAATAAGAGTAGCCAAAGTAATCGCCATCAAAGTAAATGTACGTCGTGCATTTACATGCTCTGGAGAGCGAAAGAGTGAGACGCTATCTGAAACAGCCTCTAGCCCTGTGAGAGATGCACTTCCATTTGCAAAAGCTTTCAAAATCATGAGGATCGCTGCAAAGGTAATGAGACCTTGCTCTTCACCTAACGGAAGTAATCCAGGAGTATTGGTAGCGTATTCAGGTAACGAACCGTCAACTTTTCGGTATATACCCATAATGAAAACAACCAACATCGAACCAATGAAGATGTATGAGGGAAGAACAAATATTGTTCCTGCATCTTTGACGCCGCGTAAATTAACAAATGTTAAGAGCGCAATAATAGATAAAGTGAGTTGGACTTTATAATCAGATAAAGCAGGGAAGGCAGAGATAACTGCGGCGACTCCTGCTGCTGCCTGAATAGCAACAGTAATGATGTATCCAAACATTAATTCAATAGCTGCCACCAAAGAAACGTTCACTCCAAGGTTTTCGCGTGCAACGACATAAGCCCCACCAGAGCGTGTATATGTATTGATAACGTCGCGATAAGAAAAGGCAACAATCACCAGCATGACAAGCAAAACGGTGACTAGAGGTGTAAATATTGCGAAAGCTGCTAAACCAAAGGCAGGAATCAGGGCGACAAGAATTTGCTCGCCACCGTAGGCCGATGATGAAACACAGTTCGAGCCTAAAATTCCAAAGGAGTTCTTATTCGATAGTCGCTGATCACCCAGAGAGTGGCGGTTGAGCGGGGTGCCGAGAATAAACTTTTTGATTCGATAGCTAATTGGATCTCGCACAGGAATCTGTTCCCGCAAAATCTGAGGCTCTGGCGCTCCATCGGTCCAGGACTTAGGCACTTCGACTCCCTCTAGCTTTAGGTCTAACTGTGGGTCATAGCCGCCAATGGCGACTCTTTTGCAATCTGAGTATCCTCATCTTATGCGTACACAGTTGTTTATCAACGGAGAATGGGTCGATGGATCCCACACTGCACCCGTATATGACCCAAGTGACCTGAGCGTCATCGCCGAGGTCTCACTCGCCGGGGAGAAAGAGTGTGAAGCAGCCCTGGCCGCAGCGGACGCGGCAAGTGCATCATGGGCGGCGACAGCCCCTCGCGTGCGAAGCGAAATTTTGCGTAAAGCATTTGAAATCATGACTGCGGAAGCAGATTACATTGCAGAACTAATCTCTAAAGAAAATGGTAAAGCGCTCCCCGATGCAAAGGGTGAAGTTCTCTATGCCGCAGAGTTTTTCCGATGGTTTGCAGAAGAAGCGGTACGGACCCCAGGTGATTTCAGAAAGTCACCAAGTGGAGATAAACGCATTCTTGTCACTCACCAACCTATTGGTGTTTCGCTATTAATTACACCGTGGAATTTCCCAGCGGCGATGGCGACTCGAAAGATCGGCCCAGCAATTGCTGCCGGCTGCACAATGATTTTAAAACCTGCCGGCGAAACTCCACTGACAGCGCTCGCAATCGTTGACATCATGCAACGTGCAGGAGTCCCCAAAGGTGTTCTCAATATTGTTTTGCCAGAAAAAACTGGTCCAGCAATTAGCGCCATGTTGCATGATCCACGTCTTAAAAACCTTTCATTTACCGGTTCAACAGAAGTTGGTCGCATCTTGCTCCAAGAAGCATCAGATCGTGTTATTCGCTGCTCAATGGAACTAGGTGGAAACGCACCATTTGTTATCTTCGACGATGCCAATATCGATGAAGCAGTAAAGGGTTTGATGCTCGCCAAAATGCGTAATGGTGGCGCTGCATGCACCGCTGCAAATCGCGTCTACGTGCAGCGTGCTGTCGCTAAAGAATTCACAGAAAAGTTCACCGCCGCAATGTCTTCATTTGTCATGGGGCGCGGACGTGATGCGGGCATTCAACTAGGTGCCAGCGTTTCAATTAAAGAGCGAAACAAGATTGCAGAACTGGTAGATCAATCAGTTGCAAGTGGTGGAAAAGTGATGACAGGTGGCGCACTTCCAGAGGGCGATGGTGCCTTCTATCCCGCCACCGTCATTGAAGTGGCATCAAATAACCCAATTTTGAGCCACGAAGTTTTCGGCCCCGTTGCACCTGTTGTCACCTTTGATACCGACGAAGAAGCAATTGCGATGGCTAATGACACTGAATACGGTCTGATCAGCTATATCTATTCAGAGGATCTCAAGCGCGCACTTCGCGCCGCCGAAGCAATTGAATCTGGAATGGTTGCAATCAACCGCGGAGTGATCTCAGATCCTGCAGCGCCATTTGGTGGCGTTAAACAATCAGGACTTGGCCGCGAAGGTGGATTCGACGGCATCCACGAATTCCTGCAAACTAAATACATCGGCGTTGAAATCTAGGGTTCCTTGCTGACCGAGTCACAACTATGCGCAAACTTCAAAGAGCATCCCTAGTTTTAAGTGCAACCCTAACCCTTTGTTTGATTGGTCCTCCAACACTTGCATCTGCAATCGTAGGAACAAAGTGCACGAAGGTGGGTAGTACAAAGACAGTCAAAGGAATTTCTTATAGTTGTGTAAAGAAAGGAAAGACCCTCTCCTGGAATAAGAGAGTACCTGTTAAGCCAGCGGCCAAAGAGCCAGCACCTCAACCAACAAAAACACCAGAGATTCCGCCGGCCCCAGTCACAGCACAATTTGAAATCGCAGTTTATTCAGGAAGCGCTGGTCAGAGTGGAAATCAGAGTCTTTTAAAAAGTGATGAAATTCCTGCGAATATTTCTTATAGTGCAACAACCAATAATTTCAAACTTTGGATTTACGATCCAGAAAATAGAAGTCGAGCACTTGGCTCACCTGGAGTGTGGTTTCAAAAGTTAGGTGAAGATTGGAAATACATTTCCGCGGCCACTTCGGATGGGACTTTTTCAACTGATTTAAGTGCGGGGAGTTATACATTTGATGTTGTTGAGCCCAATAATGATCAGAAGAAATATTCTCGAGGTAGATATAACGTCATTGTGAATACTGATAAGAGCCTCATAGTTGAAGGATTAGCTCCAAATTCTGTCGGTTATTATTCAGTTTCTGTCACGCTCAATAATCGTCGAGCAACTGAAGTTTCAAACTTCAAATCAAGTTCGGTCTGCCAACTTAAAGATCAGAGTGGATCTCCAACAATGTCCAATGCATTCCCAAGGGCAACGGGTCGATTGGTCAATAATGGAGTTATTCGCGCTTTGATTATTCCTGTCGGCTTCACAGATCTACCTGGTAGCGGCGTGCCGTCTCAAGTTTATCGATCGATGGCAGAAGGTACCCACAACTATTTCTTTAAACAGTCACAAGGGAAAGTCTCGTTTAAATTCACCACCTTGAAGGATTTTGTGAACCTAAATGTTTCAGTAAAGAACTTCAATCTAGGTTCGTATAACGGTGGAGACCCAACGGGATTGTTTAAAGCAGGACTAGCCGCAGCAGATTCAATTGTTGATTTCTCACAATTTGATGTCGTATACGTTCTCCCACCATCTAACGTTGCAAGTAATCAGATCGCCTATGGCCCAGCTTTTCCTAACAATATTGATGGCAAAGATTTCTTTACTCAGGATGGTCGAGTAATGAACGGTTCTGTCGGAGGTGCTGATGCCTGGCAGAGCCTTGAAGGTGCTGGTTGGAAGTGGATGGCACACGAGACAGGCCACCTTTTTGGATTATTTGATTGGTACACCCTCGACAATACAAATCCTTATGGCCCTTGGGACATCATGTCTTTGAATTGGACGACAGAAGCGATTGAACTCAATGCTTGGAATAGATACATATCCGGCTGGTTAGGAGAAAACCAAGTTCATTGTCTTGAAAAAGCGAGCCTTGATGTAAACCCGAAGGAATTTCTGGTTGAGGTGTTGGGTGTTGACTCAACGAAAGTTAAGGCAGCTATGGTCAAGTTGTCGGATTCAAAAATATTGGTTCTTGAAGCAAGAGCGACAGCAGGTCTAGATAAAGTTGCTCCTACAAACTCCGGACTTTTGATTTATACAGTGGATGTTTCTATTCCTACGATTATGGGGATTGCTAAAACCCACTCAAGGCCTGGTGTCAGTAAGGCTTTGACAGATGCCCCCCTTAAAGTAGGGGAGACATTGACAATTGATGGAGTCAAAATCACTGTGAGCAGTTTTGAAAA
>WLHB01000021.1 GCA_009702965.1 Actinomycetota bacterium
CAACCTGAATACCAGCACCCTGGTAATCAACAAGGATCATTACACCGCAGCCCTTTGTGAGCATCTGGTCAGCAATTGTTGCGTACTTTGCTGTATCACCCTGTGCGTTCTGAATATCTGTTTCAAATCCTGCACCTGTAAGTGCTGAATCCATTGCTGGACGATCTCCGTTTTCCCAACGTGTAGATGACTCTGAGTCAGGAAGGATCATGCAAGCACGCTTTCCTGCTGAATCGTCACTGCTTGAGCAACCTGAGATCAATAGTGCTGCTGCTGCAACTGCAGCGGCAATAACTAGACGGCGCTTTGCCATATGTTTATACCTTTCGAAAGGTGTTCTCGCCCCTGGCCAAAACTATTTCGGCCAGACATGAGGGCGCGGACACTGCTGAGGGTATTAGGAATTTCTCATAAGGTCACTACCCCCGAGGTCACAATCTGGTAAACGCATCAGAAGCCCGCAAGCGGGTAACCTTGCGTAATGGCGCAACTATCTAGCTCAGAATCTCTTGAGGCGGCGATCCTCGCCGCGATCAAGCGGGCATTTGAGCAAGGCGAATTACTGGGAACGATACCAGTAGCCGTTTCCCTTGAGCGTCCGAAGAATCGCGATCATGGAGACTATGCGACGTCGATCGCCCTGCAGTTAGCAAAGGGTGCCGGCAAGAACCCGAGAGAGGTTGCCGAGATTCTTCGCTCTCACTTAGCGAGCCTGCCTGAAGTTAGTGCAGTAGATATTGCAGGACCAGGATTTATCAACATCACTTTGAACAGAAGTAGCCAAGCAGAATTAGTACGAACAATTTTATCTGCACCAACATCGTACGGATCTGGAAATGCGCTCGCAGGTGTCGCAATCAACCTTGAATTTATTAGCGCTAATCCAACAGGGCCGCTGCATTTGGGTCATACACGATGGGCTGCAGTAGGCGATGCTCTCGGTCGCGTACTTTCTGCAGCAGGAGCAGATGTGACTCGAGAGTTTTATATCAACGATCGCGGAAATCAGATGGAACTCTTTGGCCAATCTGTTGAGGCCGCCGCCCTTGGCTTACCAATTCCAGAAGATGGTTATCAAGGTGCATACATTTCTGATTTAGCAGCAAAGGTTGTGAGTGACAATCCGAAAATCACAGAGCTAGAAGGCGATGTTCGTCGTGACGCTTTCCGCGAAGCTGCCTACGCAATGCAGCTGGCTCAACAACAAGGAGTTCTCAAAACATTTAATACAGATTTTGATATCTGGTTCTCAGAACGTTCACTCCACGAGGCAGGTGCGGTTGAACACGCTGTAGAGAAACTACGTAAACAGGGACATGTCTTTGATTCTGAAGGTGCAATCTGGCTTCGTACAACTGATTTTGGTGACGATAAAGATCGTGTGATCACAAAGGCAAATGGTGATCTCACATACTTCGCATCCGATACTGCGTATTACATCAATAAGCGCGAGCGTGGATTTGAAATCTGCATATATATGCTCGGCGCTGACCATCACGGATACGTCAATCGACTCCGCGCCACTGCTGCCTGTGCTGGAGATAACCCCGATTACAACGTTGAAGTACTCATCGGCCAACTTGTAAAAATTATGGAGGGCGGCGAAGAGGTCAAACTCTCCAAGCGTGCGGGCACAATCATTACTCTGGAAGAGTTGGTAGAAAAAGTTGGCGTAGATGCTGCTCGCTACACATTGATTCGTTATCCAGTTGATACGCCGATGGTGATGGATATCGATATCTTGCGCAGAAACACTAATGAGAATCCTGTCTATTACGTGCAGTATGCCCATGCCCGTATCGCGGCAGTTCTTCGTAACGTCGAAGAGCTCGCTATTCCGATGGGTCTTGATCACTTTGATCCTGCCCAGCTCTCACACGATCGTGAAAATGAACTTCTTGGAACCCTCGCAGAGTTTCCCCGAGTGGTCGCAGCAGCTGCGCAGTTCCGTGAACCGCATAGAGTCGCTCGTTATCTCGAAGAGCTCGCTGGTGTTTACCACGGCTTTTATGCAGATTGCCGAGTGCTCCCTCTTGGTGATGAGGCGATCTCCCCATTGCACTCCGCGCGCGCTAATCTTTGCGCAGCGACGAAGCAGATTTTGAAAAACGGACTAGATCTTCTTGGCGTCAGCGCGCCAGAGAGGATGTGAACCACATGTGGTCATTTGGTGTTTCCTTTAGCAATCGTGGACTTGAAATTGGTGGAATAAGTTCTCGAACACTGGCCACTGAATTTGGAACACCCACATTTTTTATCGATGAAAATCACTTTCGTGCTCGTGCTCAGTTGTGGACTGATGCGCTCGAAGCCTCTTTCGGTGACTCGGCAGGAACTGTTTATTACGCTGCAAAAGCATTCATCTGCACTGATGTAGCGCGATGGATTAAAGAGGTAGGAATCGGAATTGATGTCTGCACAAGTGGAGAATTAGCAGTTGCCTTAGCAGGAGGAATTGACCCAAAGAAAATTGAATTGCATGGCAATAACAAATCGGTTTCAGAAATCAACCGTGCCGTAGAAGTTGGTGTGCGAATAATCGTAATTGATTCACTTTTTGAGATTGATCGAGTAAGTGCTGCTGCAGAGCGAAAAGGTATCCGCCAAGCCGTGATGCTCAGACTGACCCCTGGCGTTCAGGCACATACACATCAATCAATTTCGACCGCCCATGAAGATGTGAAATTTGGTTTCTCGATTGCAAGCGGTGCCGCCTGGAATGCAATTGCGAAGGTAATGTCCGATCACAATCTTGAACTCAGAGGTTTTCATTGTCACGTAGGCTCTCAAATATTTGGTACCGATTCTTTCGAACTTGCCGCTACCCGCATTATTGGATTAATGGCTAAGTTCAAAGGGGAATACGGGAGCGAGCTACCTGAACTTGATTTAGGTGGCGGATATGCAATCGCATATCTTCCTGGTGAAATTACTGTCGAGCCAGAAGATGTTCTGCCATCTCTGAGTGAAGTAGTGAAGAGAGAGTGTGCGGCAGCAGGACTTGCACTCCCACTTATTTCCATTGAGCCTGGACGAAATATTGTTGGCCCAACAACATTTACTTTGTACGAAGTTGGCACTGTAAAAGATGTAACGCTGGAAGATGGCGCAATCCGCAGATATATCTCTGTTGATGGCGGCATGAGCGAGAACATGCGCACCTCTTTATACGACGCCCAGTACTTCGCTGTATTGGCCGATCGTGAATCATCTGCGCCACTGACTCAATCGCGAGTAGTAGGAAAGCATTGCGAGACCGGAGATATCGTTATTCGCGATATCAATCTTCCTTCAGATATCGAACCCGGTGACCTTCTCGCTACTCCAGCCACAGGGGCATATGGCAGAAGTATGGCGAGCAACTACAACCATGTGCCTAGACCACCAGTTGTTGCGATTAAAGATGGGAAAGCCCGCGTAATAGTTCGCCGAGAAAATGAGGCAGATCTACTCGCACTCGATGTGAAAGAATAGGCAGATGAGATCCCCAGATCAGCCAGTTCGAATCGGCATGCTTGGTTGTGGCGTGGTCGGAAGTGAAGTGGCTCGCTTGATTTTGGCAGATACTGCTGAACTCTCTACTCGCGCTGGTGCAAAGATTGAACTCGCAAAAATTGCTGTCCGCGAGATTAAGCCGCGCAAAGGAATTCCCAACGAACTCTTCACTCTTGATGCTGATTCCATCGTTAACGATCCCCAGATTGATTTAATCATTGAAGTGATGGGTGGAATCGAACCAGCTCGCGCACTTATCTTGCAGGCGATTGGTAATCGTAAATCTATTGTGACTGCCAATAAGGCCTTACTAGCAAGCCACGGTGCAGATTTGTTTACCGCTGCCTACGCACAAGGTGAAGATATCTACTATGAAGCGGCAGTTGCTGGGGCGATCCCAATTATTCGCCCTATGCGAGATTCTTTGGCAGGTGATCATGTAGTTCGCTTGATGGGAATTGTGAATGGAACAACAAATTACATTTTGACAAAGATGCATGAGGATAACCGCGAGTTTGTTGATGTGTTAGCTGAGGCGCAGAAGCTTGGCTATGCCGAGGCTGATCCGACTGCAGATGTCGAGGGTTTTGATGCTGCTGCTAAGGCTGCGATTTTATCTGGCCTTGCTTTCCATACTCGCGTCACCGTTGAAGATGTATACCGCGAAGGCATTTCTCAGATTACGTTGGATGATGTCCAGATAGCCAAATCTATGGACCATGTGATCAAGTTGTTAGCAATCGCAGAGTTAACCCCGGCAGATGAGATTTCGGTTCGCGTCCATCCTGTTCTATTACACAAGAGCCATCCATTGGCGTCTGTGCGCGATGCATTTAACGCAGTCTTCATTGAAGCAGAATCTGCAGGACCACTCATGTTCTACGGTCGCGGTGCCGGCGGTGCTCCGACAGCATCTGCAATTCTCGGTGACGTTGTTGCAGTGTCACGACACATTGCACTGAACTCAATCGGCCAGCGCGAGACAGATTATGCAGATAGAGATATTGCACCAATTGAGACCACAAAGACTAAGTTCCTCATTCGTCTCGAAGTTGAGGATAAATCAGGTGTTTTAGCGACAATTGCGCAGACTTTCGCCGAGCAGGATGTCTCTATTCAAACTGTTGACCAAAATGGTCGTGATGATGATGCCGAACTCATTATCGTGACACACGGTGCAACCGAAGGCGAGTTAAAGGCGACCGTTGAAGCGCTCAAGAAGCTTTCGATCGTGACTAAAATTTCAAGTGTCATACGTGTGGAAGGCTCCACTTCGTTATGAGCATCTTCGGGTCGAAGAAAAATTCAGGTGCGCATCAGTGGCGTGGAGTGATTGAGGAATATCGTCACCGTCTTCCAGTGAGTGCTACTACGCCAATCGTTTCGTTACGTGAAGGTGGTACTCCACTTATTTATGCTTGCAATCTCTCCGAGCTCCTTGGCAATAATGTGTGGATTAAGTACGAAGGTCTTAACCCAACAGGATCATTTAAAGATCGCGGTATGACTATGGCGATTTCAAAGGCTGCAGAAGATGGAGCCAAGGCAGTTATCTGTGCTTCGACTGGAAATACATCTGCATCTGCTGCAGCGTATGCAGTGAAGGCTGGAATGACTCCTGCAGTACTTATACCTAAAGGTAAAATTGCAATGGGCAAGTTAGCCCAAGCGGTGATTCATAACTCAACAATCTTGCAGGTAAATGGTAATTTCGATGACTGTCTTACCTTGGCGCGCGAACTTTCTGAGAATTATCCAGTGGCGCTCGTAAACTCAGTAAATCCATATCGTATTGAGGGACAGAAGACTGCTGCATTTGAAGTTGTAGATATGCTCAAAGATGCTCCTGACATTCACGCTCTTCCAGTAGGTAATGCTGGAAATATCACTGCATACTGGAAGGGATATAAGGAGTATCGCGCAGATCGCCTCTCTACCAAACTTCCTCAAATGTACGGATTCCAAGCTGCAGGTGCTGCGCCAATTGTTAAGGGAAAGATTGTAAAAAATCCTGACACAATTGCCACAGCAATTCGAATTGGTAATCCAGCTTCGTGGGAGCAGGCAGTTGAGGCGCGCGATACATCTGGTGGAGTAATTGACTCTGTAACCGATAAAGAAATCCTTGCCGCATACCGCCTCATCGCCGCCCAAGAAGGAATCTTCGTTGAACCTTCATCGGCTGCTGGCCTAGCTGGCCTGATCAAATATAAGAAGGCTGGAAAACTTCCTTCAGGAAAGACAATTGTTATTACAGTTACTGGCCATGGGCTCAAAGACATTCCATATGCCCTTGAATCTGCAAAGAAGCCAATCGTTGTTCCGGTTAATGTCAAAGCCGCTGCAAAAGCGTTGGGACTGAAGTAAATGGCTAAGCCAACATTTAAAGCCAACCCAATGCAAGTTCAGGTTCCGGCAACAAGTGCAAATCTTGGTCCAGGTTTTGATTGTTTCGGATTAGCGCTGGATCTGCACGATCGCTATGTCGCGCAGATTCTTGACGAACCAGGTTTAGATCTAGATGTTGCTGGTGAGGGTGCTGGCACCCTTCCACTCAATGAGAAAAACCTTCTGATCAAAGCAATGAATAAAGGTTTTGAATTTCTAGGTGGTAAGCCAAAAGGAATCGCCGTTCGCGCACTCAATGTAATTCCGCACGGTCGAGGATTGGGCTCATCGGCTAGTGCAATAGTTGGCGGACTTGTTCTCGCCCGATCTCTTGTCTTAACGGGCAGCGACAAGATGAGTGATCAAGCGTTATTAGATTTAGCAACATCAATGGAAGGACATCCAGATAATGTTGCGGCAGCGCTCTATGGTGGCGCGACGATCGCGTGGCAGGAAGACCATCATGGAAAATTAGTCTCTCAAGCGCTACCACTAGCCGTTGATACACGAATTCGTGCGATTGCATTTATTCCGAAACAAGAATTTTCTACAAGCAAGGCTCGCAAACTTCTTCCGGAAAGCGTTCCTCACGTCGATGCTGCCGCAAACTCTGCTCGAAGCGCCCTGTTATCGCATGCACTCACGCATCGCCCAGATTTACTCTTTAGAGCAACGGAAGATTTTCTCCATCAGGAATATCGCAGTATGGGAATGCCAGCATCGCTCAAATTAATGAATACCCTGCGTAAGGCTGGTGTTGCTGCATGTATTTCGGGTGCAGGACCAACTGTTCTTGTTCTTCACACCAGCGATCAATCCGAGCTCGAAGAGTTGATGAGGGCTGCCGGCGATGGATTTGAGGCAAAATCCCTCGATATTGCAGTTCGTGGCGCAACCCTGTTATAATTTGGCCATCACCTTATAGCCCGCAAGTCAGGGCCAGAAGTTAAGTTGATAAATAAAAAATCCCTTGGGTTTGATTCACATATTTTTGCGGCAAACCCCAAACTGAAAAGATACAGATGACTGAAAAAGAACCTGTCCGTTCCAGCAGCCCTGAGCTCACGGCGATGACCCTTCCAAAATTAAAGGAAGTGGCCTCACAACTTGGTATTGAAGGCGCAGCGAAGATGAAGAAGGACCAACTCGCTGGCGCTATTGCAGATCTACAAGCGAAGAACCGCGAAGAGGCAAAGGCTGAACGCGAAGCACGCCGCGAAGCACGCAATGCAAAACGTAACGCTGGCCGTGAAGCAAAAGATAATTCTGATGGCGATGACGAGAGCGAAGGCGATTCTGCTGATAATTCACAGGAGAGCGGTGACCGTGGTGATCGCAATGATCGCAACCGTGGCCGTGATCGTAACCGTGGCCGTGATCGCAACCGTGATCGTAACGACCGAAATCGCGATAGAGGTCCTCGCGAAGAGCGCGAACCAGTCATTGGTGAAGATGATGTTCTAGTACCTGTCGGTGGACTCGTCGACATCATGGATAACTATTCATTTATTCGCACAGGTGGATACCTGCCTGGACCAAACGATGTCTATGTATCCCAGAGCCAAGTCCGTAAATACGGCCTTCGCAAAGGTGACGTTGTTACCGGTCAAGTTCGTCAATTGCGTGAAGGAGAACAGCGTCAGAAGTACAACCCGCTGATCACTCTCGAGACAATCAATGGCGTAACTCCTGAAGAGGCACGCGGACGTGTTGAATTTGGAAAGCTCGTCCCTCTCTATCCGCAAGAGCGTCTTCGCCTTGAAACCGAACCAAATATTCTTACAACGCGCGTCATCGATCTCATTGCACCGATCGGTAAAGGTCAGCGTGGTCTTATCGTTTCACCTCCTAAGGCTGGTAAAACGATGGTCTTGCAGTCGATTGCAAATGCGATCACAACAAACAATCCTGAGTGTCACTTAATGGTTGTACTCGTTGATGAGCGCCCAGAAGAAGTTACTGATATGCAGCGAAGCGTGAAAGGTGAAGTAATTGCTTCAACCTTTGATCGCCCAGCTGATGATCACACCACAATCGCAGAGCTAGCCATCGAGCGCGCAAAGCGTCTTGTTGAACTTGGTCACGATGTTGTTGTACTTCTCGATTCAATTACTCGACTTGGACGTGCCTACAACATTGCAGCACCAGCCTCAGGGCGAATTCTCTCTGGTGGTGTTGATTCTGCAGCCCTCTATCCACCAAAGAAGTTCTTCGGCGCTGCTCGTAATATTGAAGATGGTGGCTCGCTCACTATCTTGGCAACCGCGCTCGTTGATACTGGCTCACGCATGGACGAAGTAATCTTCGAAGAGTTTAAGGGCACTGGAAATATGGAGCTCATTCTCGATCGACGCATGGCCGATAAGCGCATCTTCCCAGCGGTAAACGTTGTGGCTTCAGGAACCCGTAAGGAAGAAATTCTTATGGGAACCGAAGAGCTCAATATCGTCTGGAAACTTCGCCGAGTTCTTCATGCTCTTGAACCACAAGCCGCACTTGAACTTCTCCTTGAGAAGATGAAGGGCACTAAGTCAAACGTTGAGTTCTTGATGCAGATCCAGAAAACAACATCAGGGCCAGATGACTCTAAGTAACCTACGGCGATGACCATTCATAGTTGAGTGGCATCCGCTGTGGCAGCTCGCCCTCTTTCATAATAAAGAGACTGAGGAACACCCGACGCCCTCAGTATTGGAGTGCGTAATGAGTCAAGAACAGAGCTATGCCGGAAATGTATTGGCTAAGCAAGCCGTGGCGAAATACTCGGATTCAATCATTCGGTGGGGTGGAGTTTTCCGAACCATATTCACAGTCCTTGGTTGGATCTATTTGGTAGGAGGAGGAATATTTGGTCTGTATTACGGACAAAATATGTATGGCACTCCCTTTTTGTATTTCTTCGTAGGCTTACTTTTCGGAGCGCTTGGAGCGCTCGTAATGTTTGGCTACCGATTAGTTTTTGATTACCTCTTAATGAGAGCACATCAAAGCAAGCTGTAAAGAGTAAAGAACAAGGCACCGGGACAGAAGTCTCGGTGCCTTGTTCTTTAATTCGACTTAATTTTGTGGAACGAATACTTCTCTAATCACGCGATTGACGAGAGAGATATAGGCATCGTTATCAACTGGCGTTTCACTCAAGTCGTCAACAATTTTACCTAGCGTCCACGCCTGCATTAATACAGCGAGGGCGTGTGGCTCAATCTCTTGGTTACAGAGTCCACGTGATTGAGCACCAGAAATCAAATCTGCAAGTACATCAGTCAAGCGCTGTTGTTCGTGGCGTAACAGATCTGACATGCGAGGGCTTGTAATCGCTCTACCAATTGTTAGCGCTCTTTCTTGGCGTGCACGTTGCATACCTTCACCTTGGGTTACTGCCGAAATTTTCGCTAGTCCGACATACAAACCTTCTGCTGTTGTTGCGGATTCGATGAGTGATCGAAGCGATGCGATGTTTGTATCTACATAACGTGCAAAGCGCGAAATCATTGCAGCCTCAAGAAGATGATAAATATCTTCGAAGTGATGGTAGAGAGAACCTTTAGAAATACTGGATCGATCTAAGACCATCTCAACGGTAATTTCATCAAAGCGATACTTATCTAAAAGATCAGCAGCACATTCAATGAGTGCGGTCTTTGTCGGATGCGTCGTCTTCGGCATGGCAATATTCTGGCAAGCCATTCGCGATTTTGCCTAATCGGCTCACACCAAATGAAGCATGAACTTCGCCACTGAGTTGTGAAGATTTCTCACAGAGAACCCACAAAGTTATTAAAATAATTTTTTACATTTGAGTGAAGTCATCGACGGGAGTGGCCGGCGACCCTCGACTTTTGAGACCAACTGATTCGACTCAGATCGGGGGTAGGAAGCCCGATTCCCGCGTAAAAATGAGAGCGATTTCTCAGGTGCAGGGGAGAGCGGATACTCTTTCCCCCTATCAATCGAACACTTGGTTCACTTACCTCACGAGGGTAAGACCCAAGTCGAAGAAGAGGAAAAATAATGAAGCCAGAGATTCACCCAGAATATAAAGAGACCCAAGTAACCTGTGGTTGCGGTGAAAAGTTTGTTACCCGCTCAACAGTTGCCAGCGGTTCAATCTATGTCGAAGTATGTTCAGTCTGTCACCCGTTCTACACAGGTAAGCAGCGCATCCTTGATACTGGTGGACGTGTGGCTAAGTTCGAAGAGCGCTTCGGAAAAAAGTCAGCTAACTAGCTTTTTTAAGAGACCGCCTCGCTCGCCTTCATGGCTAGCGGTGCGGTCTTTTTATTTCTTGCACCAGAATCAATAAATTAGTACAGAAGCTAGAGAAGGGAGTCAGAGATGAGTAATGATCGCTTTGCATCAGCGCACGAAATGGTTCGTGAATATCAAGAACTCGAAAAACTCATGGCCGACCCTTCAATTCATGAGGATCAAGGCAAGGCCCGCCAACTTGGCCGTCGCTATGCTCAATTGGGTCCAGTGGTCGCGGGATTTAACCAATGGAAATCTGCCGCCGATGATCTTGAGGCTGCTAAAGAGATGGCCTTAGATGATCCTGATTTTGCATCTGAGATCCCAGCCCTCGAAGAAACAGTCGAGCGCACAGCAACTCGACTTGAAGAACTCTTATTGCCTCGAGATCCTAATGATGATCGTGATGTGATTATTGAAGTGAAGGCTGGTGCTGGCGGTGATGAATCAGCGCTCTTTGCTGGTGACTTAGTTCGAATGTATCAAAGGTATGCAGAAAAGCGTGGCTGGAAAATCGAGATCATCGATATGACTGAATCTGATCTTGGCGGGTATAAAGATATTTCTATGGCTGTTAAATCAAAGGGCAGCGCTGAGCCAGGAACTACACCGTATGCGCGTTTGAAATTTGAGGGTGGAGTGCACCGTGTTCAACGAGTTCCAGAAACTGAGAGCCAAGGAAGAATTCACACCTCTGCCGCTGGAGTTCTCGTCTTGCCTGAAGCAGAAGAAGTTGATGTTGAATTAAATATGAACGATGTTCGAGTTGATGTATATCGTTCTTCTGGCCCTGGTGGTCAATCAGTGAACACGACCGACTCTGCGGTTCGCCTCACCCATGTCCCTACAGGGATTGTTGTTTCTTGTCAGAATGAAAAATCACAACTCCAGAATAAAGAGTCAGCGCTGCGTATTTTAAGAGCACGCCTATTGGCCGATGCTCAGGAAAAGGCAGAGGCTGCTGCGATGGCTGAGCGAAAGAGCCAGGTTCGAACAGTTGATCGTTCCGAGAGAATTCGTACCTATAACTATCCGGAAAATCGCCTCAGTGATCACCGCGTGAATTACAAGTCAAATAACTTAGATGCTGTACTCAACGGAGAGCTCGATGATGTTGTCCAAGCACTGCTCGATGCAGATAAGGCTGCAAAGTTAGCCTCAACTGATTAAGAGCACGATGATGGACTTTAAAGAATTCTTAGGCCAGGGCAAAGAACAATTACGTGCAGCCGGAATTGAAGCAACAGATGCCGAGCATTTGATGGCATACGCTCTTGGAATCTCACGAATGGATCTACATAATCCAGTGATTCTCGAAGATCGCCTCGCTAACTTCGGTGACTTAACAATCCTAGAAGAAACTTTCTGGAAACTTCTAGATGCCAGAGCTTCACACCAACCACTTCAGTACCTCACAGGTGTTTCATATTTTCGCCATCTAGAGATACAGGTCGGACCAGGAGTATTAGTCCCTCGTCCTGAATCAGAGTTACTTGTTCAAGCAGTTTTAGATCACATTAAAGGCGCTACAGAAACGGTAAGTGTTGTTGACCTTGGCTCAGGCTCTGGCGCACTCGCTCTAGCGATTTCAACTGAAAATGAGAAGACTCGAGTGATTGCAGTCGAGAAAGATCCAGCAGCCATTGAGTGGTTAAAGAAAAATGTCGCGCGGATCAATGAGCAGGTGCGCATAGTCGAGAGCGATGTCGTCGATGCACTTGAGGGCGTGAAGTGCGATGTAGTCATCGCAAATCCTCCTTATGTTCCAGATAGCCAAGAACTTCCGCGAGATGTTGCTGAGCATGAACCTGCAGTTGCCCTCTTTGGTGGGCCAACAGGTCTAGATATTCCTGGACGATTCATCGATACAGCATCGCGTCTTCTAAAAGAAGGTGGATTCTTCGCCATTGAGCATACGGAAGATCAAGGCGATGCGATTGCATCTTTACTGAGTGCGAATTTTATTAATATCATGGCGCATCGAGATCTCACCCAACGGCCTCGTTACACCACTGCGATTCGAAGCAAGGAGTAAAAGTGGCCACACAAGTAATTTATGATGAAACAAATCCAAGTGAACATGTAGCACTCGCCGCGAAATCCTTGCGAGATGGATACGTCATCGTTGCTCCTCATGAAAATGGCTATATCTTTCTGGCAGATGCATTTAGCCCAGATTCTGTCCGTGCCATGCATGTGTTGCGTGGGGATGATCTTGGTGTGGCTTGCCAAGTTCTTGTTGCAGATCAATCAGCGATAGAAGGGTTATCTCGCGAAGTAACCGAGGATATCCGCGCACTCGCACAATCTTTTTGGCCAGGCTCTCTTTCACTTTCTTTGCGTCCACAGTTAGGTCTTACTTGGGACTTAGGTGATGGAGGAGATCTAGATTGGTTTAACGTACGTGTTCCGCAACATCTTTTTTTACAGAAACTTCTGAAAGAAACTGGCCCACTAGCAGTTGCAAGTGCAGCCCTTGCTGGCCATCCACCATTGATGGATGCTGATGGAATTAGTCTCCAAGGGCATGAAATTGCTTTACTTGTATCAGTAGGGGTTATTGAACCCATGGCTGCGTCAACGGTGATTGAGATTGATAAGTCACAAGCCCGCTTAGTGCGAGAGGGCGCTATCTCGAAGAGTGATATCGAGAAAGTCATTACGACACCTTTAATCACTTCAGGCTAGGCTTGGAGACATGAGCGAAACTTTCTATGGCCCAGATTTTGAACTGCTGGCTAAGCAAGATCCTGCAATCTCAGCAGTTTTATTATCAGAGCTTGAGCGCCAACAGAAAAATCTTCAACTTATCGCCTCTGAGAATTTCACCTCACGTGCAGTATTAGCAACGCTCGGTTCCACCCTTTCAAATAAGTATGCTGAGGGTTATCCAGGCAAGCGTTACTACGGTGGCTGCGAAGAAGTAGATATCGCTGAAAACATTGCAATAGATCGCGCAAAGTCACTCTTTGGCGCAGAGCATGCAAATGTGCAGCCACACTCTGGAGCGAGTGCAAATGTCGCGGTGTACCAAGCATTTACCAAACCAGGAGATACCGTTTTGGCGATGTCACTCCCTCACGGTGGCCACCTCACACATGGATCAAAAGTTAACTTCTCCGGTAAGTGGTTTAACGTCGTCTCCTACGGCGTTCGCCAAGATAATGAACTTATCGATTACGACGAGCTACGTGATAGCGCTATTGCTCATAAGCCAAAGATGATCTGTTCTGGTGCGACTGCATATCCATCTCTGATTGATTTTGAGAAAGTTCGCCAAATCTGCGATGAAGTTGGCGCGATTATGTGGGTAGATGCTGCTCACTTCATCGGTCTAGTCGCAGGTAAAGCGATTCCATCACCAGTGCCGTATGCAGATGTTGTTTCATTTACAACACATAAAGTTTTGCGCGGACCACGTGGCGGCATGATTTTAAGTAAGGCAGAACATGCCGCAGCACTTGATAAGGCCGTCTTCCCAGGTATGCAAGGCGGACCGATCATGTCTGCAGTTGCTGGAAAGGCTGTCGCACTCGCCGAATGTGCAACAGCTGCCTACCAAAAGTATGCAAAAGATGTGATCGTCAACGCCCAAGCACTCGCAGCAGCTCTTGAAGGCGAAGGTATGCGCGCGGTTTCAGGTGGAACACAGACCCACCTTGCACTTATTGATATTCGATCAACTGGTGTAAATGGCAAAGTTGCTGATGAGCGCTGTGGTGCTGCAGGAATAGTCCTTAATAAAAATTCCATTCCATTTGACCCAGAAGCTCCTTCAGTAACGAGCGGTATTCGCGTTGGAACGCCTGCGACCACCACTCAAGGTATGGGTGTTGATCAGATGAAGATCATTGCTTCCCTTATTGCTCGGGCGATAAAGACCGATGATCCGACAGCGCATGCAGCAATTAAGGCTGAGGTTCATAGCCTCACCGCACAGTTTCCGATTTATCAAGGATAAGTTCTCCTAGGTACTAGGATTTTACGATGCGTGAGTACCTGCTTACCTTATTTCTTGCGGCAGCTCTCTGTTACGTAGTTACACCCCTCGTTCGCACTCTCGCAATCCGAAGTGGCGCGGTGGCTGCGATCCGCACCCGCGATGTTCACACTACGCCGACTCCGCGATGGGGCGGTCTTGCAATGTGGATTTCGATGAGCATCACATTTGCCATTGTCCACAATCTCGAACTTGTTGGAAAATCATTTGGTCGCGAATCCCAAGGAATTTTCCTTGCTGGAACATTTTTAGTTGCTCTGGGAATGCTCGATGATCGATTTGAATTAGATGCACTCACAAAACTAGCGGGTCAAGCACTTGCTGCCGGCATTCTCTTGCTCTTTGGAATTCAAATTCTATGGCTACCAATTAATGGCGTCATCACGCTTCCTCCAAGTATCGGCCAACTTCTCACCGTTCTCATCGTTTTAGTCACTATCAATGCAGTCAACTTCATTGATGGTCTCGATGGTTTAGCAGCAGGAATTGTTGCAATCTCAGGGATCGCCTTCTTCTCGTTCGCCTACCTTCTTGCAGTTGTCTACGGATTTAGTCGCGCCGGCTCACCATCATTGATCACCGCAATCTTGGTCGGTGTCTGCATAGGTTTTCTCGCCCACAATTCACATCCTGCCACGATCTTTATGGGGGATTCAGGTTCAATGTTCTTAGGGCTCATGCTGGCAGCATCTGCAATCACGTTAACGGGTCAGGTTGATCCCAATGCAATTTCGGCAGAGAAATTAGGTCCTGCAACCCTTCCGTTGCTCTTACCTTTTGCAGTCCTTGCAATCCCATTGGCAGATTTGGGGCTCGCCATTCTTCGGAGAATTAAGGCAGGTAAGTCTCCTTTCTCTTCAGATAAAGAACATCTCCATCACCGAATTATGCGCGCTGGAAACACTCAACAGCGCACCGCATTCATTATGTATCTATGGACAGCAACAGTTGCATTTCCGGTAACAGTTCTCGCATTTGCACCGATATGGGTAGCAGCCCTTACAGCGGTGGCGTTACTTTTGTTCACAGTCATTTTCTCTTTAGGAAAATCAAAAATGTATCCAGATGGTAAACCGGTCACAGAGGAAACACATCATGCCTGAAAGTTTTGCTCACAAAGATAATGAAAAGATTATGGTGAAGAGCGCACTTATTCCGACAGTCATCATCGGGGTACTTGCACTTCTCATCTTCTCTCTCGTTTCAGGACGAGAGGGATTCTTTGGTGCGCTGCTCGCACAATTTGTTGTGGTCATTTTCTTTCTCGTCCATTTACTTGTTTCAAAATTATCAAGAAATATGGATCCGATGGCGACGATGGCGCTTGCGCTTTTCTCTTATGTCACCAAGCTCACTGCAATAGGGACATTTCTTATTCTCCTCAGCGAATTCACCCCTCGAGACGCCATTGATCGCACCTCATTCGGTGTTGCAGCAATCGCGGCAACGGCGGCCTGGCTGGGCGGGGAGATCAAGGGTTATCTATCTCTGAAAACTCATCTACCATTACCTCCAGAGCAAGATCGGTCCTCAGAGCAGTGAGGATCTACCCGGCGGCAAGCCCGGCACTAAGAAAAGTAAGGGAGTAGATCATGAGTGAGAGAAGCAACGATGGCGCAGTCTGGACCATCTTCGGCTACCTACTTTCTGGACTTCTTTTCTGGGGTGGGGTGGGCTATTTCGCCGATAGATTCTTCGGAACCTCTTATTTGACCCTCATTGGAATCCTGACGGGCATGGGCGGTGGGCTTTACCTCGTCTGGCTCCGCTTTGGTCGCTAACCCCGCTAAGGGAGTGCTATTTCACTCGCGCGGGATTTCGCAGTTGAGCAGAGTGTGACCTAAGGTTTGGGGCGGAAGATCCCCTCTTCCACCTCACCGTGAATCCTCAAAGGAGAGCTAGTGCGCGCGTTATCTGCTTTAAGCGCCAAGGGCGATGAATTCGTCCCACCTAGCAGCGTGGATTTCGTATTACCTCCAATTTTTGAAAATATCTCTTTCATTACAAAACCAATTCTTCTCGTTATCTTCTCCGCACTAGTTATCGGACTCGTCTTCGCGATTTCTGCACGTAAAGCGGCCGTTGTTCCATCCAAAATGCAATTTGCAGGAGAGCTGGTCTACGGCTTTGTGCGTAAGGATTTAGGGCAAGAAATTATTGGTCATGAGTTCAAGCGATTCATGCCGTACCTCTTCTCACTCTTCACATTTATTTTGCTCAATAACTTTTTTGGAATCATTCCATTTATTCAATTCCCATCATTTTCACGTATTTCATTTGCCTACGTATTGGGAATAATTGCTTTTGGTGTCTTCCACTATGTGGGTATCCGCAAACAAGGAATTGTGAAGTACGTCAAAGACATCATGTTTATGCCTGGCGTTCCTAAGCCGGTCTACATTCTCCTAACCCCAATCGAAATTGCAACATTTTTAGTTGTACGCCCTCTCACACTTGCTCTTCGTCTCTTTGCAAATATGTTTGCAGGCCACCTCTTGCTGATGATCTTCTTCCTTGGAGGAGAGCATTTGCTACAGGGAGCAATTGCGATGAAGGCTGTTGGCATCTTTGCCTTTGGAATGGGAATCGCACTTACATTCTTTGAATTCCTCGTGCAATGTCTACAGGCTTACATCTTCACACTTTTGACAGCGCTCTACATCGCCGGCGGCCTCGCCGACGAACACTAAACAAGAATTCCGTTGGAACACTTCTAACGCGAAGATAGGAAAGGTAACAAAATGGAAGGTATGACAGGCACACTCAACCTCGTCGGATACGGACTTGCTGCGATCGG
>WLHB01000022.1 GCA_009702965.1 Actinomycetota bacterium
CCAGAACATCCACATGCAGCACAAGCACCAAAGCCATATACATTCGAACAAGTTTCTCAGATTATTAAGTAAGGGATCCCATACACATGTCAGATAACACAACTTTCGCAGATCTCGACGAGAACGAGATTCCTACTTCATACTCATCTGCAACACCATCTGCTGCGACAAACCGTCCAGCAATCAAGGCTCCTGGTGCTGGCACCGGTCGTCGTAAGGAAGCAGTTGCTCGTGTTCGCCTTGTTCCAGGAACAGGTCGCTGGGTAATCAACGGCAAGGCACTTGATGCATATTTCCCAAACAAAGTTCACCAAGAGCTTGTCTCTGAGCCACTTCGCACAGTTGGCGCTGAAGGTCAGTACGATATTTTTGCTCGCATCAATGGTGGTGGAGTTTCAGGTCAAGCTGGAGCGCTTCGTCTTGGTGTTGCACGTTCACTCAACGAGATTGATGTCGAAGCACATCGCCCAGCACTTAAAAAGGCTGGATTCCTCAAGCGTGATGCTCGTGTTATCGAGCGCAAGAAGTACGGCCTTAAGAAGGCTCGTAAGCGTTCACAATACTCAAAGCGTTAATTCACTTAAAGAGCGGTGCTCATGTCCCTATTTGGTACAGATGGAATCCGCGGCTTAGCTAACGGCCAGATTCTTACCGCCGAACTCGCACTCGATGTTGCTGTCGCTGCTGCACACATTCTCGTTGAAGGCTTTGACGATAAATCTCAACGTCCACGCGCAATAGTTGGCCAGGATTCGCGCGCATCTGGTGAGTTTCTAGAGGCAGCTGTTGTTGCTGGCCTTACAAGTGCTGGTGTTGATGTTTATCGCGTTGGTGTTCTGCCAACGCCTGCAATCTCATACCTTGTAGCAAGTACTGGCGCTGATCTCGGCGTAATGATTTCAGCCTCACATAATGCGATGCCCGATAACGGAATTAAGTTATTTGCTCGCGGTGGTGGAAAACTCGATGATTCGATTGAAGCCCTTGTCGAAGCTCGCATCGGTGAGCCATGGGAACGTCCAACTGGCCGAGGTGTAGGGCGAGCAATCAATGATGCCGGTGCAAAAGAGAAGTACATCGAACACCTCATGACATCTCTGACCACTCGACTTGATGGGCTAAAGATCGTTGTTGATTGCGCAAATGGCGCAGCATCTTTTGTAGCACCTGATCTTCTTGCTCGCGCTGGGGCAACAGTTGTGGCAATTTCTCATACTCCAGATGGTTGGAATATCAACGATAACTGTGGCTCTACCTACCTCACCAACCTCAAAGAGGTGGTCGTCAAAGAGGGTGCTGACTTTGGTATTGCCCATGATGGCGATGCTGATCGTTGCTTGGCTGTTGATGCCCACGGTAACGAAGTCGACGGCGACATGATTATGGCAATTCTTGCAATAGGAATGAAGCAGGCAGGAAACCTCAAAGCCAATACTGTTGTTGGAACCGTGATGAGCAACCTTGGCTTTATGCAGGCGATGGAGAACGCGGGAATTACCGTTGAAAGAACTCCGGTTGGTGATCGCTATGTTCTCGAACTCATGCTTGAAAAAGATTATGTTCTAGGCGGAGAGCAATCAGGCCATGTGATTATGCGAAAGTATGCAAATACGGGCGACGGACTTCTTACAGCGCTCGCAATTTCTCAAGAAGTCGCACGGAGTAAAAAGAGTTTGGCAGAGCTGGCATCTGTAATGACTCGCTTTCCACAGATTTTGATCAATGTGAAGGGCGTTGCAAAAGAGAAGCTAGCAAGTAATTCGGCAATCTCTGAAGCTGTCATTGCAGCTGAGACCACATTGGGATCTTCAGGTCGAGTTCTTCTGCGCGCCTCAGGTACTGAAAACCTTGTAAGAGTGATGGTCGAAGCCTCGAGTGATAACCTTGCCTCTGAAGTTGCGACAACGCTTGCAGATGTCGTAAGAAAAGAACTTTCTCTCTAAGGAGATCTACATATGTGCGGCATTGTGGGATACACAGGCGCACGTTCTGCAGTTGATCCACTCATTGAAGGACTTCGCAGACTCGAATACCGTGGTTATGACTCTGCTGGAATCGCACTCGGTACACCCACATCACTCTTTATTGAAAAACGTGCCGGCAAATTAGCGAATCTTGAAAGCGCTCTCTCACCAAATATCCCAACAGTGCACTCAGGAATTAGCCATACTCGTTGGGCAACCCATGGTGGACCCACTGATCGCAACGCCCATCCTCACGTCGATAACGAGGGGAAGTTGGCGGTAATCCATAACGGAATTATCGAAAATTACTCAGAACTTAAAGCGGCTCTTGAATCCCGCGGCCATACCTTTTCATCCGATACAGATACGGAATCAGTAGCCCATCTTTTATCCGAGCTTCGTAAAGAACACGGTGGAGATCTCACCCAAGCAATGCGCGCTGCAGTCAAGCTTCTGCGCGGATCATTTACCTTGCTGGCAGTTCATGCAGATGATCCTGAGCGAATCGTGGGTGTACGTCGAAATTCACCGCTTGTTGCAGGTATCGGCGATGGTGAGAACTTCTTAGCCTCAGATGTTGCAGCCTTTATCGATTACACCAAACGCGCAATTGAATTAGGTCAAGATGAGATCATCACAATTACTCCAGAAACTATCGAAATCATTGACCTTGCTGGAAAGCCTGTAGCACCACGTGAATATGAGATTACGTGGGACGCTTCTGCTGCACAAAAGGGTGGCTTTACACACTTCATGCTTAAAGAGATCTTTGAACAACCGAAAGCTGTTGCAGATACATTGATCGGGCGCTTAAGCGATAACGATCAAATTCTGATCGATGAACTTCATATGAGCGATGCTGAAATTGCAGCCCTAAAAAAGATTGTTGTGATTGCCTGCGGCACTGCTTATCACGCAGGAATGGTTGCAAAGTATGCGATCGAAAAGTGGGCAAAGATCAGCGTAGAAGTTGAGATCGCCAGCGAGTATCGATATCGCGATCCAATCGTTGATAGCTCCACACTTGTTGTCGCTATCTCCCAATCAGGTGAAACAATGGATACCTTGATGGCGGTACGTCATGCAAAGGCTGCTGGTGCTCGCGTCCTAGCAATCTGCAACACCAACAGTTCAACAATTCCGCGCGAATCAGATGCGGTGATCTACACACATGCAGGCCCAGAAATCGCGGTCGCATCAACTAAGGCTCTTCTCACCCAAATTGTTGCCGTCTATCTTCTTGGGCTAAAGCTTGCTCAGGTACGTAAAGAACTCAGCGATAAAGAAGTGAAGACCATCTATCACCAGATGCTTGAACTTCCAGGGCAGATCGAACAGATTCTTGAGACAGTTGAACCGCTTCGTGAATTAACGAGAAAATTTGCAGAATCAGATACCGTCTTATTTTTAGGTCGCAATGTTGGTTTCCCTGTCGCACTTGAAGGTGCCTTAAAGCTCAAGGAACTCGCCTACATTCACGCAGAAGGTTTTGCTGGGGGAGAACTCAAGCATGGCCCTATCGCACTTATCGATTCAATTAAGCAGACTCCAGTAATCGCAATCTTGCCATCAGGTCATGAAAATGCACTCGATGAGAAGATGTTGAGCAATATTCAAGAAGTTAAAGCACGTGGTGCTCGAGTAATTGTGATTGCGCAAGAAGGTGACCTGGTTGTCGGCGCAGAACACATTATTCGGATCCCTGCCGCACCTGCGCTATTACAACCAATTCTGGCAACAGTTCCACTTCAAGTCTTTGCATATGAAATGGCTGTCGCCCGCGGCAATGATGTTGATCAACCTCGAAACCTCGCTAAGTCTGTGACGGTGGAGTAAGTAATGCCTGTTGCAACAATTCGAAAAAATCAACGTAATAGAGCACTTCGCTGGTCAGCAGTTTTATTCGGTGGATTTTTACTCGTTACACAGCAGGTTTACACATATGGCCCGCTCACCTATTTTGATAAGAAGATTAATAATTCTCCCAAGCCACAATTTGAAGGTCTTGCTGGCTTTATTCTTCGCCGCTTGGATGATTTAGGTCTGCGTGGTGTGACAGCAACGGTGCTCCTTATAGCGGCCATCTATATTGCCTGGAAATTTAAGACATGGCGTCCACTCAACTTAGCGCTGCTATCGCTCTTACTTTTGAATCTTATTGTCGGCTCAGCAAAATTACTATTAGGTCGCACTAAACCGCGCCTCGGAATTGATTTGTTGCATGCAGGTGGAATGTCGTATCCAAGTGGCCACGCATCGAATGCTGTTCTTACGTGGGGAATTTTGGCTTACCTGATTTATAGATACGCCCATGTTGATCGATATCAAGGTCGACTTGCAAGTGCTGGCGTTGCACTCATCTCACTTACCGTCTGCACCGTTTCACTTATTCGCCATACGCATTGGTTTACGGACCTGTTGGGCGGTCTCTTTGTAGGAAGCGCTCTCTTAGTCGCTGTTATCGCAGTAGATAGGTATGTTCCCTCGAAAAGCCAACTGCACTAGACTTAACGCCATGATTGATGGAATCGGCATTGATGTTGTCGACATCGAACGCTTTTCAGAAAGTCTCAAGCGGACACCAGCCCTACTAGAAAAACTCTTCACACCCTCAGAGCGAGATAAATCAACTGCATCACTTGCTGCGCGCTTTGCTGCAAAAGAAGCGCTCTATAAAGCACTAAGCCCGGAACACGGATTGTCATGGCACGATGCTGAAGTAATCAACTTAAGTAATGGAAAACCGGCTTTTCTCTTCAGGGGTGGGATCGCAGACCTCGTCGATGGCGCGCAGGTTCACCTCTCACTTTCACACGATGGCGGAATCGCATCTGCAATGGTGGTTCTCGAGAGATGACAACGTTTAATCGAGCAGAGGCTCGCATCGATCTTGATCGAATCACTGCAAATGTCGCCTACCTAAAAAACATTGCAGGTGTAGATCTCATGGCTGTTGTGAAAGCAGATGCCTATGGCCACGGTCTTGTACCTGTAGCGCGAGCGGCACTTGCTGGTGGCGCTACCTCGCTCGGAGTCGCACTCTTGGAAGAGGCGATCACACTTCGTGGCGCTGGAATCACCGCTCCCATTCTCGCCTGGCTCGTTCCTCCTGGATCTGATTATAAATCTGCCATTGATCGCGATATCGATCTAGCTGCTCCATCGCTAGTTGCGCTGAAAGAGATTTCTTCTGCTGTCGTTAATCGCAGAGCTCGCGTGCATCTTGAAGTAGACACTGGAATGACGCGAGGCGGATTCTTATCTGAATGGGATTCACTTGAAGCTAGCCATTTGGCCGGCATCGAGGTTGTTGGAATCTTTTCGCATTTTGCCCGCGCCGACGAACCTGATCAAGAACAAAACGTAGAACAACGTGATCGTTTTGCAGCGATGTCGAAAAAACTTGAGGCACTTGGGCTCTCACACGTTCCTCAGCACTTATCTAATTCAGCTGCAACGCTCAAGGATCCTGCATCTCGATTCAATATGGTTCGCACAGGAATTGCAATCTATGGATTGACGCCAGATGTAAAAACTCTCGGTTCATCACACTCACTTGGACTTAAGGCGGCAATGTCGCTTCACGCAAAACTACATTTGGTAAAAAATGTTCCAGCTAACTCACCAGTTGGCTATGGCGCAACTGCGATAACAGAACGTTATACAAAACTTGGAATTGTTGCGATGGGATATGCAGATGGCATTCCACGTATTGCACAAGGTGCTGGAATATTTGTCCATGGCAAACGCGCGCCAATCATTGGACGAGTATCGATGGATCAATTTGTCGTTGACTTAGGCCCTGACTCTGCGGCAATTTCAGGAGATTGGGTTGAAATTTTTGGAGATGGCATCGCAGGGGGTTACACGGCTGAGGATTGGGGCAACGCGTCAGGCTCAATTAATTACGAGATAGTTACACGAATCGGCCCCCGAGTGCCTAGAATCTACCGATCGCAAACGCTAGATAGAGAGTAGGGGGAGTTGATGAGCAAGGATTCACTTCTCTCCATCTCTAACCTCACAGTTAAATTTGGTGGCCTCACCGCACTTGATGATGTCTTTCTTAATCTTGAAAGCAATCAAGTCGTAGGTCTTATTGGCCCCAATGGTGCAGGCAAGACAACGCTCTTTAATGCTATTTGCGGAATCGTTGAACCAACGTCAGGAAAACTTACTTTAAATGGTAAGTCACATGATTGGCCGGCAACCCATGAACTTACTTCTCTAGGAATTTCGCGAACACTTCAAGGAGTTGGTCTCTTTCCAGATCTTACAGTTGCCGAAAATGTCATGATCGGTGCGCAAAAGTTTGCAAAGACTGGTCTGATCTCTGCTGGATTTGGACGAAATAAACTTGACGAGGAAGAACTGCGTGGGCGTGCTCAATGGGCGCTCGAACGCGTCTACTCAGGAAGCCTTGCAGATAAGCGCGCAGACGCGCTCTCATACCCTGACACAAAACGAGTAGCAATTGCTCGCGCACTCGTCAGCGAACCAAAGATATTAATGCTCGATGAACCAGCTGGTGGACTTGGTGCACAAGATATTGAGTGGATGAATGGCTTGATTCGTAATCTCCGCTCTGAGATGTCAATTTTGATCGTCGAGCACCACATGGATGTTGTGATGAGCGTCTGTGATGAACTCTATGTACTTAATTTTGGCGAGGTCATTGCCAGCGGTAGCGCAGAAACCGTGCGACGTGATCCTGCAGTGATTGCGGCTTATCTCGGAACGGGTGTGGCGTAATGTTAAAAATTAACGGCCTCACCGTTTCTCATGGTGCAATCCGAGCGCTAGATAACGTCTCATTTTCCGTTGAAAAAGGTGGACTCACAGCAGTTATTGGTTCAAATGGCGCTGGCAAGACAACGCTGATGCGTACTCTCTCCGGACTAAAATCTGCCGATAGTGGAAGTGCGACATGGAATGATCACAATCTTTTGCATGGCAAACCAGAGCACCACGTGCGCCAAGGTGTTTCCCATGTATCTGAAGGAAAATCAGTAGTTGCACAATTATCTGTCGAAGAGAATCTAGATTTAGGTGCGCTCTGGCGTCGTAACCCTGCTGAGGCGAAGAAGAGTAAGGCTGAAGTTTTTGAACTCTTCCCTCGTCTGCATGAGCGGCGCGAACAACAAGCCGACACACTTTCTGGTGGAGAGCGCCAGATGCTGGCAATTAGCCGTGCATATATGGCACGCCCACAACTCTTACTTCTTGATGAACCATCTCTTGGACTCGCACCACTTGTTATCGAGCAGATTTTTCAATCAATTCGCCACATCGTTGATTCAATGGGTGTCACAGTCGTTCTTGTGGAACAGAACGCAATGGGCGCTTTAAGGATTGCGGACTTTGGTGTTGTGCTCAATCTAGGAACAATCGCAGCATGGGGTAGAGCATCTGACCTCATTGCCGACCCAGCAGTTCGCACTGCTTACTTGGGATTCTAGGGGAGCGCCATGAGTCAATTTCTAGATATGTTCCTGATCGGTATAAGTGCTGCATCGATCTATGCGCTGATGGCAATCTCTATGGTTCTAGTCTGGCGATCCACTCGCGTTGTGAACTTTGCGCAAGCCGGTATGGCTCTCCTCTCGGCTTACATTGGATATGAACTGGTTTCACGCACTGGAAATTTCTGGATCTCTCTTCCACTTGCGATGATTCTCGGTGCAGCTTTCAGCGCATTCATTGAATTCTTCTTGATGCGCACACTTCTTAAGCACAGTAATCAAGGTCCGATTGCGGCAATCGCACCGATCATTGCAACCCTTGGACTTCTTGGGGTTATACGTGCGGTCATCGGATTCATCTGGGGGCATGGAGATGTTCAGCTTGAAGCCCCGCTCTCCAAAGTTGGATATAAGTTTGGTGACACCACCTTATTTATTGGTCCGATGGGTCTCTTCGTTATTTGTTTCGTTGTCGCTCTCTTACTTGTTGTCACCATTGTTTTCCAAAAAACCAATATTGGCTTGGCACTAAGAGCATCTGCCTACGCGCCAGAAATCGCACAACTTTCTGGAATCCGCGTTTCGGGAATTCGTACTTTGGGGTGGGCGATTGCAGGTGCAGCAGGGGCTGCTGCGGGAATTTTGCAGACGGTTAATGGAACTGGTGGCCTTACACCCGAATCACTCGAGTTTAGTTTGCTTCTCGTCTTTGGATTTATTGCAGCGGTAATCGGTGGGCTCGAATCCTTACCTGGCGCGGTTCTTGGTGCAGTGATTCTTGGATTAGTCCTAGCCTTTGTCCAGATTTATATCAGTGGCACCTTGGTATTTATCGTCGCCTTCATACTCCTGCTTGCAGTTCTCATTCTTCGCCCTCAGGGTTTCTTGGGTTCAAAGGCAGGTCGCCGTGCTTAAAAAACATCCACTCATCACCTTCATATTCTTTGGCGTTGTTCTCTACCTGATTAGCAACCGACTTGATGAATTACTTGTCTATCAAGGCGCAACAGTTGGTATCTTCGTTATTGCAATCGCATCTCTGATTCTTCTCACTGGATATTCTGGTCAAGTATCACTTGGTCACGGTGCACTTATGGCTATCGGTGCATATGCCGCAGCGTTACTTCGCATTCATTACAACGCTCCTGTCTGGCTCACCTTCGTCGTTGCAGTTCTTGCTGCTGCAGTTGGTGGCGCACTTTTAGGTTTAGCGGCAGCGAGATTAAGTGGCCCGTACCTTGCAGGTACAACGCTGGCACTTGCAATCGGTCTTCCATCTATTGCAAACCAATTCTCAATTTTTGGTGGCGAGCAAGGTCTCTCATTTGATATCGGATTTCCACCTGCATCACTCGGTGAAGATTTCACCCAATACAAATGGTATTTCTGGATCAGTTGGTCAGCTGCGCTCATTGCAATGTATTGGCTGAGACATGTTTTGAATTCACGTTATGGTCGAAGCTGGCGCGCTGTTCGTAGCAACGATGTCGCTGCCGAGCTGGCAGGAATTCACGTCGGACGGAATAAAGTTCTAGCCTTCACGATCAGCGCTGGGCTGGCTGGCCTCGCGGGAGCGCTGCTGGGAATGACAATTAGCCTAGTTTCACCGGGCGTTTACCCCCTTCTCCTCTCCTTTTCTTTGGCGACAGGCGCAGTCCTCGCTGGCGTAACTACCCTCGGAGGCGTCATGATTGGGGCAGTGATTCTGGTGGCCATCCCAGAGATCGCGCTAGCGATAGCCAATCGCTACGGCGGCTCAGAGACGATCATCACGAACTTGCCGGGCTTACTGGTGAGTGGATTACTCATCTTGACCGTTCTACTGTCGCCAAATGGCCCGGTTGAACAGATGCATGCACGACATGCAAAGCGTGCGAAGAGCGGCAAAGCTTCGCATAGTCCAGTTGAGTTAACACTCCGTGTAGGCAGTAAGACTTGGTCAACCAAGAAGTAGTAAAGAGTAGAAGTAGTAAAGCGAAGAAGTAGTAAAGAAGTAAGTAAAAAAATCCCGCAAGGGCCCTCGATGGAAGGAAAAAGATGATCAAAATGAATCGTCGGAAGCTCGTTACAGCTTCTGCGGTAATTGCAGTCGCAGCGCTGACAG
Source organism: Actinomycetota bacterium (assembly GCA_009702965.1). Lineage (GTDB taxonomy): Bacteria > Actinomycetota > Actinomycetes > Nanopelagicales > Nanopelagicaceae > Planktophila. Next base: position 9,531 of record WLHB01000022.1, read on the forward strand.
TTACAACTGTGCCTGCGCAGGCGTATAACCCACGCAGCAACGAACCAGGCTTAACAGCAACCACAATCAAGTTGGGTATCACACTCCCAATGACCGGTATCGCATCTCCTGGATATAACAAGATCCCTGGTGCGATGAAGGCTTACTTCGACTATGTCAACGCTAATGGTGGAGTAAACGGCCGTAAGATCTCATTGGTCGTCAAGGATGACCAGTACATCCCAGCAACTGCTGTGGCACGCGCAAATGAACTCATTCTTCGCGACAGAGTTTTCGCACTCGTCGGAACTCTTGGAACAGCGAGCACAAAGGCGCTTACCTCTTCAACTCAGCTTTCTCGCCGTGGAATCCCATCACTTTTTGTAAATACAGGGTGGAGCGGATTTGCAGATAAGAAGGCGTATCCAACAACTTTCTCAATCTTGCCTTCATATCAGATGGAAGCCAAGATTATGGCTCAGTTCATCAAGGATAAGTACGCAGGAAAGAAGATTGCACTTCTCTATCAGGATGATGACTTTGGTCGTGACGCACTCGCAGGTTTCAAAACTGCTGGCCTCACATTTGACACACTTATTCCATATGCATCAGGTTCACAGGCTCTGCCTGCAACAGGCGCTGGCTGGATCTCAAAGCTAAGAACTGCTGCTCCAGATGTGACGGTCGTCTTTGGAGTCTCATCAGCAACAACAGCACTTCTTGGTAACGCATTCGCTGCAGGTTGGGTTGGAAAGACTCAATTTATCCTTGGATCAGTCGGTGGAGATGCAACAACAATCGCTGCGACTAACCGTGGTCTTGTTGGTCTTCTCAACGGAGCAAAGGGCCTCTCATTTGCACCAGCACCATCAGATTCTTCCGATGAGTACATCAAGCTCTTCCAGACAATCTATGCAGCAGCTCAGCCAACACAGACCTTCGACAATAACGTTGTTGCAGGTATGTCGAACGCTTTCTTGGCTGTTCAGGCAATCAAGGCCGCTGGAAAAAATCTCACTCGCAAGGGTTTGATTAATGCAATTGAGACAAAGGGTTCAACCTTTGCTAATCCATTCCTTACTCCACTCGGATACTCAACAACATCACACGTTGGTGCTACCGGGTATTGGTTTGGAACATACGGACCAACTGGTGCATTGACACCTGATGGTGGCAAGTACACCGTCTATACAACTGATTCAGGTACTGGCCCTGTTGTTGAATCAACATACAAGCGTCCAGCAATGCCTGCGAAGGGACTACCTAACTAATGAAAATCTCATTTAAATCACGTATCGTCTCAGTACTTGCTGTTACAGCAATTGCTGGAACCGTTATGGTCGGCGCACCAACTGCAGCGCAAGCTGCACCACAGTGTGCAACAGCTAACTTTGTTACCCAATGCGCAGGCGTTGGTGCAGACGGCGCTCCATATACATTTATCGCAGCCGCTAACTTCAATGGAACTGTCTTCATCTGGTCCCATGGAATTCGCCCAGCGATCAACATCCCAGCAACTCTGGCACCTGTCGGTCCTTACACCATCACCAATGCTGCAGAGCCAGCACCAGGTGCTGCATCTGGAGATCTCAGCGTGATTAATAAGTTAGTCGCTGCCGGATATGGCGTTGCGGGTTCTGGCTTCTCTCGCCAGGGCGTCAATGCTCCTGAGGCTTTAGCTGCAAATAAGGAACTGATTGCAACATTTAAGACAAAGTTCCCAACAACTAAGTCAGTTATCGCGTGGGGCGCATCTTTGGGTGCACTTCATTCACAGATGCTTGCTGAGAAGAACCCAGAACTCGTCGATGGCGTCATTCTTGGTTGCCCCGCAGCAAATCCACAAGATGCCTTGATGGCCTACTTTGGTGATGCTCTCTACGGCTTTAAGGCTCTCTTTGATCCAACAATCAAGGTCGGTGGATATTCCACAGATCCAGTTATTCGTCAACAAGAGCAACTTGCTAATATCGGTAAGGTGCTTGTCGTACTAGGCAAGCTATCTGCCGGTCTTACAACAGGTGCATGGCCAGATACAGCAAGCCCTGCAGGTAAGGCGCTACAAGCTGCTGGAATCCCATCACGTTCAGCGTTGCTGACAGTGGGACTAATGGCTGGAATTCCAACTCGAAGCAAGAATGTTGATGGAGTTTCTGCTCCTTCAGCTGCAACTGCTGAGACTTATCCACTTGCAATCGCACCAGCTGTTGCAGTCTTGCAGAACATGGGAACTATCGGAGTTGCAGGTTCACTTCTCATCGCAGATGGTGAATTGCTTGCAGGCGGAAAGGTCTACGACAATACAAAGACCGATTATGCAGCACGCGTTGCAGCAGATGCTGATATCTACTCCTTCGCACTCAGTGGAAATAACGCAGTTGCAGCCATCATCGGCGCGCTCGCTGCAACTCCACGTGAGACTGCAGATGCAGCAGCAGTTGCAAAGGTTCCGGGACTTATCGGGCTTAGCGGAAAGATCACAAAACCAACAGTGATCGTTCAAGCTGAATCAGATGAATACACCCCAGCTTCAGTTGTTCAGTGGTATATCGATACCTACGCTGATCAATTTGCTGCTGAGAAGATGAAGGCAATGACAGAAGCGAAGAAGACACGTTCATATGTGGCTCCTACAAATAACTTGGTAACTCTCTGGGCAAAGACTGCTCCTAAGTACTCCAAGTTCACTGCAACAGGTTCACCTGATCTCTCAGCACCAGCAGGTGCCGGAACAGGACACTGCCTCTTCACATCAGCTCAGTGGTTGGCAGCTGCCGATCTCATGACTTCAACGCTAACTAATGGCAAGTTCCCAACGGGTGGCAAGTTAACAACCACCGCTCGTAAGGTTGGCTTGTCATATGACAACAAGTTCCGCGTGCCAACATTTAAGGCGCTTGGATAACTTGAAATAGATTGAATACGAAAGGCCCTGGGAAACCAGGGCCTTTCGTCATCTACTACCCTTAACTATTATGCCGAACGAGACTCATGCTACTTATCGCATCCCAGATGCAGATGCGATGGCCGCACTCGGTGAAAGAGTTGCACGGCACGCTCGCCCAGGTGATCTCATACTTTTGAATGGCCCACTAGGTGCCGGAAAAACAATCTTTGTACAAGGAGTTGGTAAGGCACTCGGCATCAGTGATGTCACTTCTCCCACCTTTGTTATCTCACGAATTCATCACGGTGTGATGCCGCTGATTCATGTTGATGTCTATCGCTTACTTGAGGCGGGAAGCGCTGCGGCATACCTTGATGACCTTGATCTTGATACGGCACGCGAAAATGGATTAACAGTAATCGAGTGGGGTGGGGCTGAATCTGCACGGTTAAGTGATGATCGACTTGAGATCACAATAGATCGAAGTAGCGAAGAACGAATCGTCACAATCACTGCCGTAGGTTCGAGATGGGATGGTGTTGAGTTATGAGCACCACACTGGTTATCGATACATCCACATCTCGCACAATTGTTGGTCTTATTAAAGATGAGCAGATTCTGTGGCAGGGATTTCATGATGGCGCAACCGATCACGGCAACGCCGTGGCCCTGCTTGCAAAGCAAGCATTGGCAGCGGGTGTGAACCCAGATCGTGTCGTTGTGGGAATGGGACCTGGGCCATTTACGGGATTGCGTGTAGGTATTTCATTTGCTCGAGCCTTTGCTGCAGCGCGCAATATTGAGGTGATCGGTATTTGTTCACTTGATGCGATTGTTGTTGAACAAAGTGAGTACACGGTTGCAATTGATGCTCGCCGGAAAGAAATTTACTGGGCCAAGTACCACGATGGCGTCCGGGTTGAAGGTCCTGCCGTTAATTTCCCAGCAGATGTTGCTGATTACATCATTGATCTCTACCCCGATGTGTTGCGTTTAGTTCAACTCTCACAATCACAAAATGTGAGTGAGCCATTTTATTTGCGCAGACCCGATGCAGTTGCAACCGCGGATCGACCATCATGATTACATACCGCGCCATGATCGCACTCGATATTCCTGTTGTCGCTTCCCTTGAGAAAGAAATCTTCAAAGATGACCCCTGGTCTATGGGGCAATTTAAAGAAGAGGTTTCTAATAACGGGATTACTCGTCATTATTTAGTTGCCTGTGATGCCCAGCATCAGATTGTTGGCTGGGCAGGGGCTCTCTGTGCAGCCGATGGGGCCAATACAGATATTTTAACGATCGCTGTTGTTCCAGAACTTCGCATGCGCGGTATTGCCCGTCACATGCTGACATCCCTTATTGATTGGGCCTATACAAAGAATTCGCCACAGATTTTTCTCGAAGTCGAAAAGAACAATCAACCGGCACAGGCGCTCTATATCTCTGAGGGCTTTGAGATCATTTCGCAGCGCCCTGATTATTACGGGGCCGGCATTGATGCTCTGGTGATGTCCAAGGTGCTCACATGAGAGGCCCGCTAGTTCTTGGCATTGAAACATCGTGTGATGAAACTGCGATTGGAATCGTTGCCGGGCGCACACTTCTTGCAAATGTGATTGCATCAAGTGTTGCAGAGCATGCTCGCTTTGGTGGCGTCGTACCTGAGATTGCAAGCAGGGCTCACTTAGAGGCGATCCAACCAGCACTGAAGCAAGCGTTGACTGATGCTGGTGTCACACTTCGCGATATTGATGCAGTTGCCGTCACTGCAGGGCCAGGACTTATTGGTGCGTTGCTCGTTGGAACATCAACTGCTGCTGGGCTAGCACTTGGCCTTGGTCGGCCAATTTATGGTGTTAATCATTTGGCCGCGCACATCAGTGTTGATTACTTAACTCATAGCAACGCGATCGAACCCACCATCGCTTTATTGGTCAGTGGTGGACATTCATCACTTCTCAAAATTGATGACATTACGCACTCGATTACAAAACTTGGCGCGACGATGGATGACGCGGCAGGAGAGGCCTTCGACAAAATTGCACGCATTTTGGATCTAGGTTTTCCTGGGGGACCGGCCATTGATCGCATTGCACGAGATGGCAATTCATCCGCTATTGATTTTCCGCGAGGGCTGACAACAAGTGATGATTGGAAAACTCGTCCCTATGATTTCTCCTTCTCAGGACTTAAGACAGCAGTTGCGAGATATCTTGAAAGTTCACCGGCATTTGCAAAGGCCGATGTCGCAGCATCGTTCCAAGAAGCAGTTGTTGATGTTCTTCTGCAGAAAGCAGTACGTGCCTGCCAAGAAAGCGGGATCGATCGCCTGGTAATCGCAGGCGGAGTCGCCGCCAATTCTCGGCTCCGGGCGGTGGCCGAGCAGCGCTGCGAGCGCGCCAAGATCGCTCTGGCCATCCCAGAACCGGCTTTATGTACCGATAACGGGGCGATGGTGGCCTCTCTCGGCTCACTGATGGTTCTATCAGGGCGTCCGGCAAGCCCGTTGGCCTTTGATGCCAGCTCATCGATGCCCGTGGAGGCAATAAGCCTCTAGCCCTGGCCCTCGATTTGCGAGCCGTCGATCCCTTGCCTAGTCTTAGCGTTAGCACTCTCAACCTCACACTGCTAATAGCAAAAGGAGTAAGACCATGGCCGTTGCCATTAAGCCACTTGAAGACCGCATCGTTGTAAAGACCAACGAGGCTGAGACCACCACAGCATCAGGTTTGGTTATCCCAGATACCGCCAAAGAGAAGCCACAAGAAGGCGTAGTCCTTGCAGTTGGCCCAGGCCGCTTTGATGATGGCGTGCGCGTTCCAATGGATGTCAAGGTTGGCGATGTAGTTCTATACAGCAAGTACGGCGGAACTGAAGTCAAGTACAACAACGAGGAGTACCTCGTTCTCTCAGCCCGCGACATTCTCGCAGTTATCGAGCGCTAAGCGATGGGAAAAATTCTAGATTTCGATGAGCATGCTCGTCGTGCGATGGAACGTGGCGTCAATATTCTTGCCGACACAGTCAAGGTAACACTCGGTCCTAAGGGTCGTAACGTTGTGATCGCTAAATCATTTGGCGCACCTGTTATCACCAACGACGGTGTCACCATCGCAAAAGAGATTGAACTTTCAGATCCTGCCGAGAACATGGGCGCACAGCTTGTTAAGGAAGTTGCAACAAAGACAAATGATGTTGCAGGCGATGGAACAACAACAGCCACCGTCTTGGCACAAGCAATGGTTAAGGAAGGTCTTCGTAACCTTGCCGCCGGTGCTCAGCCAATGGATCTCAAGCTTGGAATCGAAGCAGCCGTTGAAGCCGTTTCGAAGAAGCTGCATGAGATTGCAATCCCGGTAAAGGATCGCGCGCAGATTGCAGATGTTGCAACTATTTCTGCCAAGGATCGCACCATCGGAGATCTCATCGCAGAGGCGATGGATAAGGTCGGAAAAGATGGCGTTATCACTGTGGAAGAAGCATCAACAGCATCTGTTGAACTCGAATTCACAGAAGGTATGCAGTTCGATAAGGGCTACATTTCACCGTACTTTGTGACAGACCAAGATCGCATGGAATCAGTATGAGATGATGCCTACATCTTGATCGCTGCCAACAAAATGTCATCACTGGCTGAACTTCTTCCAATCTTGGAAAAGGTTTCACAGGCAGGAAAGCCACTCTTGATCATCGCAGAAGATGTTGAAGGAGAAGCACTTTCTACCCTCG
>WLHB01000023.1 GCA_009702965.1 Actinomycetota bacterium
ATTGGTTCAGATACAGGCGGATCAATTAGACAACCTGCTGCGTTGACAGGCATCGTCGGTGTGCGTCCAACATATGGTGCAGTTTCGCGTTACGGTCTCATTGCTTATTCATCAAGTCTTGATCAGGCAGGTCCATTTGGTCGCACAGTTCTAGATACTGCTCTTTTGCATGATGTGATGGCTGGCCATGATTCTAAAGATGCAACAAGCATTAACGGTGCATTCCCTGACGTAGTTGCGGCAGCGCGCAAGGGCGATGTCAAAGGCATGAAGATTGGTGTGATCAAACAATTACAAGGAGAGGGTTATCAAACTGGCGTGCAGGCGCGTTTTTATGAATCACTTCAGGTGTTGGCATCTCTTGGTGCGCAGATCGTTGAAGTAGATTGCCCAAGTTTTGAGTACGCACTTGCCGCTTACTATTTAATTGCCCCATCTGAATGCTCTTCAAACCTAGCTCGTTTTGATGCGATGCGTTACGGCTTACGAGTTGGCGATAGCGATGGAGCATCTGCTGAGTCAGTGATGAACGCTACCCGCAACGCTGGCTTTGGCCACGAAGTAAAGCGCCGCATCATTCTTGGCGCTTACGCTCTCTCATCTGGTTATTACGATGCCTACTACGGAAGTGCGCAGAAGATTCGCACATTGATTATTCAAGATTATGCCAAGGCATTTGCTCAGGCAGATGTTCTGGTCTCACCAACTGCTCCAACAACTGCATTTAAAATTGGCGAAAAATCTAATGATCCAATTGCCATGTACCTTGGTGATGTTGCGACAATCCCAGTTAACCTTGCCGGTATCTGTGGCATGAGCCTTCCTGCAGGGCTAGCTGATGAAGATAACCTTCCAGTTGGTTTCCAAATCATGGCACCTGCCATGCAAGATGCGCGCCTCTACCAAGTGGGATCAGCTCTCGAAGCAGCCCTTGTTTCACAGTGGGGCGGACATTTAATTTCAAAGGCTCCAGCGTTGGGAGGTAGCAAGTAATGGCTATCTCATACGATGATGTTGTTGCAAAGTACGATCCAGTCCTGGGTCTTGAAGTACACGTTGAACTCAACACAGAGTCAAAGATGTTCTGCTCATGCAGCACGGTATTCGGTGGTGAGCCAAATACTCAAACGTGTCCAGTCTGCTTAGCACTTCCTGGTGCTCTGCCAGTGGTTAACGCCCGTGCGATTGAATCAACGATCAAAATTGGTTTGGCCCTGAACTGCTCTATCGCACCGTATAGCCGCTTTGCTCGCAAGAATTACTTCTATCCAGATATGCCGAAGAACTTTCAGATTTCTCAATACGATGAACCCATCTGTTTTGATGGCTATGTTGATGTTGAGATCGACACTGATGAAGGTCCAAAAGAATTTCGCATCGAAGTCGAGCGTGTACATATGGAAGAAGACACAGGAAAGTCTCTCCATGTCGGTGGGGCAACAGGTCGTATCCATGGGGCGGATTACTCACTCCTTGATTACAACCGTGCCGGAATCCCTCTCGTTGAAATTGTTACGAAGATTGTTCCCGGTACAGGCAAGTACGCACCAGAAGTTGCACGCGCCTACGTTGCAGAACTCCGCGATATCTTGCGTGGACTCGGTGTCTCTGATGTGAAGATGGAGCAAGGTTCACTGCGCTGTGATGCCAACGTTTCGCTCAAGCCAATGGGATCAGATGTTCTTGGTACGCGTTCTGAGACAAAGAATGTGAACTCACTTCGCTCAGTTGAACGCGCTATCCGTGGTGAAATGATTCGCCATGCTGAACTTCTTGATGCAGGACAGAAGGTCAAGCAAGAGACTCGTCACTTCCAAGAAGATACTGGGCTAACCCGTTCTGGTCGCTCTAAGGAGCAAGCGGAGGATTATCGCTATTTCCCAGAACCAGATCTTGTCCCTGTCGCACCAGATGCTGCATGGATCGAAGAATTACGTAAGGCACTTCCTGAGCGACCATCCTTGCGCCGCAAACGTTTGAAGCAAGAGTGGAACGTCCCGGATAAAGAGATGGCTGCGATGGTCAATGCAGATGTTCTCGATATCGTGGAAGCAACTGTTCTCCTCGGTGCTGATCCAACCAAGGCGCGTTCATGGTGGCTTGGTGAAATTTCTCGAATCGCCAACGATAAAGAAGTTTCTGTTACAGAACTTGCGATCAACCCTTCAGATGTTGCAGAGATTGTTGCTCTTGTTAATAAAGGTGAACTCACCGACAAACTCGCACGCCAAGTTGTTGAAGGTGTTATTGCGGGGGAGGGAACTCCGGCGCAGGTTGTGGCAAAGCGCGGAATCAAGGTTGTTAATGATGATGGCGCACTCATGGCGGCGATTGAAAAGGTCTGTTCTGAACAAGCTGAGACTGCTCAGAAAGTTCGGGATGGGCATATTCCTGCAGCTGGCGCTTTGATTGGTGCAGTCATGAAAGAGACAAAGGGCCAAGCAGATGCCGCGCGCGTGCGCGAACTTCTACTTGGCCACTTAGGTCAAAGTAACTAGTTGTTAGTGGAGGCCAGCGCCTTCAGTTTCAACAAGTGAATCTTTACCAATATTGATAAAGAAGAAGAGAACTACTGCTCCGGCAAATAAGAGAGCAGCGCTCACATTAAATGCCACGGTGTACCCATGTGTCGCACCGTATGGATAGAACTTATCGGCAAGACCTGGGATCACTAGTCCGACCTCTTTATTCGCAGCGATATGTGTGATCGCGGCAGTCGTTGCAACTGTATTCAGAAGTGCTGTGCCGAGTGATCCACCAACCTGCTGACTGGTATTGATCATCGCACTTGCAACTCCTGTGTCTCGGTTACCGACTCCATGCAGCGCTGTTGATGTCAATGGAATAAAGACAAGAGCCATGCCTGAGCTCATAATCAACAGTGAAGGAAGCACATAACCCGTATAAGAAGTTTCAGGTGTGATTCGGTTGAGCATTAAGAGGCCAATACCTGCAAAGACGAGCCCTGGAACCATTAATGGCTTGGGACCAAACTTTGGAAGCAGTTGTGATGCGACTCCAGCAAAGATAATGATTCCGAATGTGAATGGTAAGAATGCAAAACCAGATTTCAAAGGTGAATACCCTAAGACGAGCTGGAGATAGAGACCAAGGAAGAGGAACATTGAGAATAGGCCTGCACCGACGATGAGTGAACCAAGATATGAACCACCGCGGTTGCGCTCTGTAACAACCCGCAGAGGCATCATTGGGTTAGCAACCTTTGACTCAATAAAGACAAAGGCAACCAAGAGAACGACTGCTGCAGCAAGGAATGAAATTGTTAACCCGGCAGACCAACCTTTTGTTGCCGCTTCATGAAAACCGTATGTGAGGGCAAAGAGACCTCCAGTTGCCGTGATCACTCCAGGGATGTCATAGCTGTGATCACCGCTCGCCTTTGATTCCTTTACATACTTAATTGCTAGTAATCCAGCTGCGACTGCGATTGGAACGTTGACACCAAGAGTCCAACGCCATGAGAAGTATTGAGTGAGCGCCCCGCCAAGAATGAGACCGATAGCAGCGCCTCCGCCTGAAATTGCGCCAATGACGCCGAATGCTTTTGCTCGTTCTGCTGGAACTGTAAAAGTCACACTAATAATGGCAAGTGCTGCAGGCGCTAGTAACGCTGCGAATACTCCTTGAAGTGCGCGCGCTGCAAAGAGCTGTTCTTGATTTGCAGCAATACCACCGAGTGCTGAGACCGCAGCGAATCCCGCAAGTCCGACTAGAAAAATCTTCTTTCGACCCATGAAGTCACCGATACGACCACCGATAAGAAGAAGGGAACCAAATGCCAGCGTGTAGGCCGTGATGACCCATTGCTGGTTCGCATCGGTAATTCCAAGATCTGCCTTCGCACTTGGAATTGCGATATTGACGATCGATGAATCAAGAACAACCATCAATTGGGCGATGGCTACAACAAAAAGTGTGCGCCAACGGTTGGGATCAAGACTAGTAACGGGTGCTTGTGACACAGGTGGTACTCCTAAAAAGTTCAATTTGGTTGGTTAGAGGCTAGAATTCTCTCATGTCGAAGATGAAGCCGCGTTCTGGAGTTGTTACTGATGGATTAGAACGCGCTCCTGCGCGAGGGATGTTGCGCGCAGTTGGAATGGGTGATGAGGATTGGGTCAAACCGCAGATTGGTATCGCCTCTTCTTGGAATGAAATCACCCCCTGCAATCTCTCACTCGATCGACTTGCAAAAGCATCTAAAGAAGGCGTCTTGAACGCCGGCGGTTTCCCAATGCAATTTGGAACAATCTCTGTCTCTGATGGAATTTCCATGGGCCACTCAGGAATGCACTTCTCGCTAGTTTCTCGCGAAATTATTGCTGACTCTGTTGAAACTGTTATGCAGGCAGAAAGATTTGATGGAATGGTGACATTTGCTGGATGCGATAAGTCGCTTCCCGGAATGATGATGGCGGCAGCGCGACTTGATGTGGCTGCAGTATTTGTCTATGCAGGTTCATCCCTTCCTGGTCAGGTAGATGGAAGAGATGTCACAATCATTGATGCATTTGAAGCAGTAGGCGCATGTGCTCGTGGACTTATCACCAAAGAAAATGTCGATGAAATTGAGCGTGCAATCTGTCCTGGCGAAGGTGCCTGTGCTGGAATGTTTACTGCAAACACAATGGCAGCAATCGGTGAAGCGCTAGGTCTCTCACTACCTGGATCGGCTGCTCCTCCTGCAATTGATCGCAGACGCGATACCTATGCAATTAAATCTGGTGAAGCAGTTGTGAACCTCATCAAACTCGGAATCACAACTCGCATGATCCTGACAAAGAAGGCATTTGAAAATGCGATCACAGTTTTAATGGCCTTGGGTGGCTCTACCAACGCGGTACTTCACTTGTTGGCGATCGCTCACGAAGCCGATGTTGAGTTAACGCTAGAAGATTTCCACCGAATCGGTTCAAAGGTTCCACTTCTTGGTGACCTCAAACCATTCGGTAAATTCGTCATGTCTGATGTTGATCGCGTGGGTGGAATTCCTGTTGTGTTGAAGGTATTACTCGATGCTGGATATCTCCATGGCGATACATTGACTGTCACGGGTAAGACTATGGCTGAAAACTTAGCTGACATTAAGCCACCACTTGCTGATGGTGAAGTACTTCGTGCTATCGATAAGCCACTTTCTACCGATGTAGGAATCACTATTCTGGGTGGATCGCTCACACCAGAAGGCGCTGTCTGTAAGACGGCAGGAATCGGAATTGCGAACTTCGAAGGCCCTGCTCGAGTATTTGATCGCGAACAATCAGCGATGGATGCCCTTGAAGATGGAACTATTCAAGCAGGTGATGTAGTTGTCATTCGCTATGAAGGACCAAAGGGTGGTCCTGGAATGCGCGAGATGTTAATGATTACTGGTGCTATCAAAGGTGCCGGACTTGGAAAATCAACTCTTCTTATTACTGATGGACGTTTCTCTGGTGGATCTACCGGACTCTGTGTTGGTCACGTTTCTCCAGAGGCAGTTGATGGGGGACCGATCGCATTTGTAAAAGATGGCGACATTGTTCGAATTGATATCACCAATCGAACCCTTGATCTTTTGGTAGAACCTGCAGAGTTAGCGGCTCGCAAAGTCGGTTGGAAGCCACTGACGCATCAATACACTCGTGGAGTCCTTCATAAATTTACTCAGCTCGTTGGCTCGGCCTCCCGCGGGGCTGTCTGCGACTAACTCGATAGCCCTCTCATATTGTGAGATCACCATCTCACCTCTTGACGCCTATGCCCTGAGGTTGGAGAATATGAGCATGACAAGCACACGCGTTCAGACATCATCAGTGGTGGTGATTCGATAGCGCGTGCCTTCACGACACGCGCCCTCAGATATCTGAGGGTTTTTTTATTTAACCGTTCTATTGAGATCGAAAGGAGTACGAAGAGATGGCACATGTTCCAACAGCAGAAGGCACAGTAATGAATGGAGCTACTTCATTGGTGAAAAGCCTTGAAGCCGCTGGCGTTGATGTGATGTTCGGTATTCCTGGCGGTGCAATCTTGCCTGCATACGATCCCATCTACGACTCCACCATTCGCCACATCTTGGTTCGTCACGAACAAGGTGCTGGCCATGCGGCCACTGGTTATGCCCAAGTAACAGGACGCGCTGGCGTTTGTATCGCTACATCTGGACCTGGGGCAACAAACTTAGTCACGCCGTTGGCCGATGCAGCGATGGATTCAGTTCCGATGGTTGCCATCACAGGTCAAGTTCCTTCTCTTGCAATTGGAACCGATGCCTTTCAAGAAGCAGATATTCGCGGCATCACAATGCCATTTACAAAACACAATTTTCTTGTAACCAACCCAGACGATATTCCACGTGTAATCGCTGAAGCCTTTCACATTGCAACCACAGGTCGTCCTGGCCCAGTTCTTGTCGATATTGCAAAAGATGCACTTCAAAAAGAGACTACCTATAACTGGCCAACAACTATTGAATTGCCAGGATACAAGCCTCAGGTAACTCCTCATCAAAATTCAATCAATGATGCAGCAGCGCTCATTGCCATATCAAAGAAGCCAGTGCTCTATGTTGGTGGCGGCGTTATCAAAGCCAACGGTGCGCGCGAACTACTTGCACTCGCCGAACTCTTAGGTGCACCTGTCGTTACAACGTTGATGGCGCGTGGAGCTTTTCCTGATTCACACCCACTGCATATGGGAATGCCAGGAATGCACGGAACAGTTGCAGCGGTTACCGCGCTACAAAAGGCTGACTTACTTATTACCTTAGGTGCGCGCTTTGATGATCGTGTCACAGGAAAACTTTCAACATTTGCAGTAAATGCAAAGGTGATTCACGCCGATATCGATCCAGCAGAGATCGGCAAGAATCGTTACGCCGATGTTCCAGTAATCGGTGATGTGCGCGAGACCATGAAAGCACTGGTTCCAGCGCTCAAAGCCGCCTTTGCAAAGAGCCAGCCAGATCTGACTCCGTGGCTCGACTCGATGAATAAATTGCGTGCGACATATCCACTTGGTTATGACATTCCATCCGATGGTTCACTCTCTCCACAATTTGTAATCGAACGCCTGAGCCAAATCTGTGGCCCTGACACAATTTTTGCAGCTGGTGTTGGTCAGCATCAGATGTGGGCATCGCAATTTGTTAAGTATGAGAAGCCGCGCACATGGCTCAATTCAGGTGGTGCGGGAACAATGGGATATGCCGTTCCTGCTGCAATGGGTGCAAAGGTCGGCGCTCCTGATACAACAGTGTGGGCAATCGATGGTGACGGATGTTTCCAGATGACAAATCAGGAACTGGTAACGTGCGCGCTTAATGACATTCCTGTAAAGATTGCAATCATCAATAATGAAAGCCTTGGAATGGTTCGCCAGTGGCAGACACTGTTCTATGACAGTCGTTATTCAAATACCAGCCTTGAATCAAAGCGCGTTCCAAACTTCCCATTGTTAGCCGAAGCGATGGGCTGCGTGGGTCTTGCCTGCGAACGCCCAGAAGATGTCGATGCGGTGATCGAGAAAGCGATGTCAATTAATGATCAACCAGTTGTCGTGGATTTCCGTGTTCATCGCGATGCCATGGTCTGGCCGATGGTTGCAGCAGGAACATCTAACGATGACATTATGATCGCTCGGGCAACAGCCCCTGACTGGGATTCACAGGAGCTCTAATGGCCATTCATAAATTAGAAGTTCTCGTCGAAAACGAACCAGGTGTTTTGGCGCGCGTAGCCGGACTCTTTGCTCGTCGTACCTACAACATTGATTCACTTGTGGTTGGACCGACCGAAAACGCAAAGATTTCCAAGATGATCATCGAGGTGAGTGTCGAAGGTCACTCTCTTGAGCAAGTTATCGCCCAGCTAGATAAATTAATCAACGTAATACGGATCGAAGAGGTCCTTGAAGGCGCAATCAGCAATACCAAGCATGACACTCAACCCGATTATCAGAACTAAACTAGATCTCGATAGAACAACAACAAAGGAGAAATACCGTGGCAACGATGTATCACGAAGAGGATGCAGATCTCTCAATCATCCAGGGTCGCAAGGTCGCGATCATCGGTTACGGCTCACAAGGCCATGCACACGCATTGAGTCTTCGTGACTCAGGTGTTGATGTTCGAGTTGGTCTTAAAGATGGTTCACCATCGCGCGCAAAGGCAGAAGAAGCCGGCCTTCGCGTGACAAGCGTTGCTGATGCAGTCAAGGAAGCAACCGTCATCATGATCTTGGCACCTGACCATGTTCAGCGCCACATCTATACCGAGTCAATCGAACCAAACCTTAAGGCAGGGGATGCGATCTTCTTTGGCCATGGATTTAATATTCGTTTTGGTTACATCACTCCACCAGCACATGTTGATGTCTGCATGGTTGCACCAAAGGGTCCAGGCCACTTAGTGCGTCGTGAGTACTCAGCTGGTCGCGGAGTTCCAGTGATCGTTGCTGTTGAACAAGATTCAACAGGGAGTGCTTGGCCACTCACACTTTCTTACGCAAAGGCAATTGGCGGATTACGCGCCGGTGGAATTCTGACAACATTTACTGAAGAGTGCGAAACAGATCTCTTTGGCGAGCAATCAGTATTGTGTGGCGGCGCATCACAACTCGTGATGTACGGCTTTGAAACTCTTATCGAAGCGGGATATCAGCCAGAAGTTGCCTACTTTGAATGTCTCCACGAACTCAAACTCATTGTTGATTTGATGTACGAAGGTGGTATCGCAAAGCAGCGTTGGTCAGTTTCAGATACTGCTGAATTCGGAGATTACGTCTCAGGTCCACGCGTTATCGATCCACGCGTGAAAGAGAATATGAAGGCAGTACTTGCAGATATCCAATCAGGAGCATTCGCAAAGCGCTTCATCGATGATCAAGAAGCAGGAGCGCCAGAGTTTAAGGCTCTTCGCGCGAAGGGTGAGACACACCCAATTGAGGCAGTCGGCCGCGAACTTCGCAAGATGTTTAGCTGGATGAAGAACTCAAATAAGGATGATTACCAAGAAGGAAGCGCATCACGTGGGTAAACCTGTTGTTCTGATTGCAGAAGAGTTAAGTCCAGCAACACTTGAAGCGCTCGGACCTGACTTTGAGGTGCGTAACTGCGACGGTGCAAACCGGGCAGAGCTTTTGGCCGAACTTGGTAAAGGTGTCGATGCTGTTTTGATTCGCTCTGCAACCAAGATGGATGCCGAAGCTATTGCTGCAGCAAAGGGACTTCGCGTGATTGCTCGCGCGGGTGTTGGGCTTGATAACGTAGATATTCCGGCAGCAACAGCTGCTGGCGTGATGGTTGTTAACGCTCCGACATCAAATATCGTCTCTGCCGCAGAACTTGCTATCGCACTTTTGCTCGCATCAGCTCGCTTTGTCTCACCTGCACACGCAGCCTTGCGTAACGGGAAGTGGGCGCGTTCTAAGTACACCGGCGCTGAGTTATTTGAAAAAACTCTTGGCATTGTGGGATTTGGTCGCATCGGACAATTGGTAGCCCATCGCATGCAGGCATTTGGAATGAGCGTCATTGCCTACGATCCATATTTGCAACCAGCTCGCGCAGCACAACTTAATGTCGAACTCGTCGAACTTGATGAACTGCTGAAGCGAAGTGATTTCATTACCATCCACCTTCCAAAGACCAAAGAGACAGCCAATCTCATTGGTGAGGAAGCGCTCAAGAAGGTCAAGCCACAGGTACGCATTATTAATGCAGCGCGTGGTGGAGTACTCGATGAAGCAGCTCTCTACACAGCAATCAAAGAAGGCCGTGTTGCAGGCGCTGGCCTTGATGTCTATGCGACAGAGCCATGTACAGATTCACCACTCTTTGAGCTAGATGAAGTCGTTGCAACTCCGCACCTTGGTGCATCAACTGACGAAGCGCAGGAGCGCGCAGGTATTGCAGTTGCAGTCTCTGTTCGTAAAGCACTCGGCGGTGAGCTCGTACCTGATGCAGTCAACGTCAAAGGTGGAGCAATCCACGATGAGATTCGTCCATCACTTCCATTGGTTGAGAAGATGGCGCAGATCGGTACAGCTTTGGCGGGAGAACTTCCTGTCAGCATGGAGATCACAGTCATGGGAGATATCTCAGGACATGATTCATCTGTTCTTGCAATCAGCGCACTTAAAGGCGCACTTCTTGCAGCAGGAGCTGAAGATGTCACATATGTAAATGCACCAGGACTAGCTGCAGAGCGTGGCGTTACATCTAACGTTTCAACGACTCCAGATAGCCCTGAATATCGCAGCATGATCTCACTTCACCTTGCCTTAAGTAACGGTAAATCAGTCAAGGTTGATGGAACATTGATGGGTATTCGCAAAGTTGAGAAGATCATTGCAATTGATGGATTTGATCTTGATCTTCCACCATCTGAGAACATGCTCTTCCTTGGTTATGTCGATCGCCCTGGCGTCGTCGGCGCTGTCGGTAACGCACTTGGCGTTGCCAAGATCAATATTGCAGGCATGCAGGTTGCACGGCAGGCGCAAGGTGGAAGCGCTCTCATGGCGATCACCGTTGATTCATCTGTCTCAGAATCTGTTGCAGCATCGGTTGCAAAGGAGATCGGAGCAGATCTTGTTCGATCTGTCTCCTTGGTGAACTAATGTCAAAGAAGATTAACCTTGCCGTTATTGCAGGAGATGGAATCGGCCCTGAGGTAGTTGCTCAAGGTATCCGTGTTCTGGATAAAGTCGCAGCAAAGTACGACACCACCTTTGCTAAGACCGATTACGACTTAGGTGCAGGGTATTGGCATCGCACAGGTGAGGTACTTCCTGATTCTGTGATGGCAGAGATTGCAAAGTCTGATGTCATCTTGCTCGGTGCGGTGGGGGATCCAACTGTTCCTAGCGGAGTTTTAGAGCGCGGACTTCTACTCAAACTTCGCTTTGCATTTGATCACTACATCAATTTGCGTCCTGCCAAGCTTTCACCAGGTATCACGGGCCCACTCGCCACAGAGGCACCAATTGATTTCGTGGTTGTCCGCGAAGGAACTGAAGGACCGTATGTTGGCGCTGGTGGCGTTCTCGCACTCGGTACAGAAAATGAAATTGCAACTGAAGAGTCACTCAATACTCGTCGCGGCGCTGAACGTGCCATCAGATACGCATTTGAGCTAGCAACTAAGCGCGATCGCAAGAAGCTCACCCTGGTTCATAAAAACAATGTGCTTACGCGCGCTGGAAGCCTCTGGACTCGTACCTTTAATGAGGTTGCCACTGAGTATCCAACAATCACCACCGATTACCTGCATGTTGATGCAGCATCCATGTTCTTTGTAACAAACCCAGATCGTTTTGATGTCGTTGTCACAGATAATCTCTTTGGAGATATCTTGACCGACATTGCAGCTGCAATCTGCGGCGGAATCGGTTTGGCAGCATCGGGCAATATCAATCCCACCGGTGCATTCCCATCCATGTTTGAACCAGTACATGGTTCCGCACCAGATATCGCTGGCAAAAACCTTGCTGATCCAACCGCGACCGTGATGTCGATTGCAATGATGCTTGATCACCTTGGGCTAGCAGATGCTGCGCGCGATGTGCAGGCAGCGGTGGCAAAAGATCTTGCAACGCGAGGTACTGCAAAGAGAAGTACAACAGAAGTGGGGGATGCGCTTTTGGCGCTACTCTAAAATGAAAATTACTCTCAACCCTCATGCAAAGGATGCGGCAACGCGAGATGCTCTCGTTGCTGAAGGTGGCTTCGGTAAGTACTACACCGACCACATGGTTATTTGTGAGTGGGATGAGAAGAGCGGATGGGCAGAACCTGAACTCGTTCCTTACGGTCCAATCACCTTAGATCCTGCAACTGCTGTCTTTCACTATGGACAGGAAATCTTTGAAGGCATGAAGGCTTATCGCCAACCAGATGGTGGCATCGCACTCTTTCGCCCAGAGGCAAATGCAAAGAGATTTGCTCGAAGCGCTGCACGTTTAGCACTTCCTGAAATGCCCGTTGAACTCTTTCTTGAAACTGTTGAAACTTTAGTAAAACAGGATGCGGGTTGGGTTCCAAATAAAGTTGGTGAATCTTTATACATTCGCCCATTTATGATTGCAACTGAAGTAGGTCTGGGTGTTCGCCCTTCAAATAAAGCAACATATATTTTGATTGCAACGCCTGCAGGTGCTTACTTTGATCCATCAAAGGCTGTTTCTGTATGGATCTCAACTGAGTATGTTCGCGCATCCCAAGGTGGAACAGGTGAGGCAAAATGCGGTGGAAACTATGCAGCCAGCCTCGTTGCACAGAAGGCAGCGGCAAAAGAAGGTTGTGACCAAGTTGTCTGGCTCGATGCCGTTGAACGTAAATGGGTTGAAGAGATGGGCGGCATGAATCTTTACTTTGTTAAAGGTAAAGGCGCAGATGCCACCATCTTTACGCCAAAGCTCACCGGTACGTTATTGCCAGGTGTCACACGCGATTCAATCTTGAGCGTTGCCGCAGATCTTGGCTATAAAGTTGAAGAAGGAATGATTAGCACCACTGATTGGCAAGATGGCATCGCAACAGGAGAGATCACCGAAACATTTGCCTGTGGAACTGCAGCAGTTGTCTCACCGATCGGTCAGGCAAAGAGTGCAATGGGAACCTGGGTTACAGGCGACGGACAACCTGGCACGATCACTATGCAAATCCGCAATCACTTACTTGGTATTCAGCACGGAAACATTGAGGATAAGCACGGCTGGGTAAAGAGAGTCATCTGATGGCAATGGATGATGCGTTTCATATCTATGACACCACCTTGCGCGATGGTGCACAGCAAGAAGGCCTCAATCTCTCAGTCCACGACAAGTTAACAATCGCTCGCCACCTAGATGATCTCGGTGTTGGCTTTATCGAAGGTGGATGGCCAGGGGCTAATCCAAAAGACACTGAGTTTTTCGCACTCGCTAAGAAAGAACTCAAACTCAAGAACGCAACCTTTGTAGCATTTGGTGCCACTCGTCGCCCCAACGTAAAGGCAGCAGATGATGCTCTGCTTGGCGCACTTCGTGATTCTGGTGCACCTGCAGTAACTCTTGTTGCAAAGGCCTTTGATCGTCACGTTGATCTTGCGCTCAAGACTTCACTCGATGAAAACTTAGAGATGATTCGCGACAGCATTACCCACCTTCGCCAAGAAGGTCAGCGCGTGTTTCTCGATGCCGAACACTTCTTTGATGGTTACCGTAACAATCGCGCATACGCTCTAGAAGTTGTCCGCGTTGCTGCCGAATCTGGCGCTGATGTGATTGCCCTCTGTGATACCAACGGCGGAATGTTGCCTGATGAGCTTTCACAAGTTGTCCACGATGTTCTGCAAGCATCAAGTGCTCGCCTTGGAATTCACTGCCACAACGACACAGGTTGCGCCATCGCCAACTCAATGGCTGCGATCGCAGCAGGTGTGACACATGTTCAAGGAACGCTCAATGGATATGGCGAGCGAACAGGTAACGCGGACCTTGTTGCAATCATCGCCAACCTAGAGCTCAAGAAAGATAAGCCAGTTTTGCCTGAGAATGCACTCCGTGAAGCTTTCCGAATTTCACATGCAGTTGCTGAGGTCACCAATGTTTCACCATCTGCCCGCCAGCCATATGTGGGCGTATCGGCATTTGCGCATAAGGCAGGGCTACATGCATCTGCAATCAAAATTGATTCAAATCTTTACCAACATGAAGATCCAGCATCGGTCGGCAACGATATGCGCATGTTGGTCTCTGAGATGGCCGGGCGTGCATCCATTGAATTAAAGTCACAAGAACTCGGTGTAGACCTTGGGGGAGACCGCGAACTCATTGGACGCGTTGTTGAAAAAGTTAAAGAGATGGAATCCCGCGGCTTCACCTTTGAGGCAGCCGATGCCTCCTTTGAGTTATTACTTCTTGAAGAGCTCAATGGAAAGCGTCCAGCCTTTTTCACCATTGATCACTGGCTTACAACAACAGAGCGCAGTGAAGGTTCGATCGTGACAAAAGCAGAAGTCACAGTTACCGCGCAAGGTAAAGAGATCACCTGCAGTGGCGCCGGAAATGGACCCGTCAACGCATTCGACCGCGCCTTGCGCGATGGACTCAACACGTTATATCCAGAACTTGCCATCCTCGAACTCACTGATTACAAAGTGCGTATTCTTGAAGGACGTCTTGGCACAGGTGCGATTACTCGCGTATTAGTTGAAACTTCAGATGGCAAAGGCGAGTGGAGCACCGTAGGCGTCCACGAAAACGTAATCGCCGCATCTGCGATGGCACTTGAAGATGCACTTACCTTCGGCTTACTGCGACAAGGACGAAAGCCCGAGTAACCTTTCACTATGAGCCATGACTTCGAAAAGATCCGTCATGACTTTGCTTTTCATATAGAGCGAGAGCGAAACCTTTCAGTACACACAGTGAGGGCATACCTGGGTGATGTCGATAGTTTGTTGGCGCATATTCATTCACTCGGCGTCAGTGATTTTTCACAGTTGACCTTGGCCCATATTCGCTCGTGGCTTGCTAATCAGCAGGTCAAAGGTGGTGCGCGGACAACTCTTTCGCGCCGTGCAGTGTCGATTCGAATCTTTACTAAGTGGGCACATAAGAAAGGTTTTCTTGCTAGCGATGTAGGAATTTCACTGGCAACACCTAAAGGCCATCGCACCTTGCCCGACGTTCTTACAGTCGCTGACGCGTCCCTTGCGATGGATGCGTTAGGCACACGGGTGGGGGAAGAAGAGGGACCGCTGGCAGTTCGTGATCTGGCCATCTTGGAAGTCTTATATGCAACGGGTGCGCGAGTCTCAGAGCTCTGTGGCCTTGATTTTGAAGATGTTGATTATTCGCGAAATACGATTCGAGTATTGGGTAAGGGAAATAAAGAACGCACGATTCCGTTGGGTACTCCGGCGATGAAGGCACTTAATTCGTGGATTAAGGATGCGCGTGCTCTCGTTGCCACTGAGAAATCTGGTGTGGCAATTTTTCTGGGGGCAAGAGGAAAACGGATCGATCAACGTACCGTTCGCACCGTTGTTTATGAAGCGCTCTCTGCACTCGAGGGCGTTGAACGGATGGGGCCACATGGTCTGCGACATTCAGCGGCCACACATTTACTTGAAGGGGGAGCAGATCTTCGTACCGTTCAAGAAATCTTGGGCCACGCATCCCTGGCAACGACGCAGATCTACACCCATGTATCGACTGAAAGGCTTCAAAAAGCCTTTAAGCAGGCTCATCCCCGCGCATAAGGTGGGATTTTGCACTCATCTGGCTCAGGTAGAATTTCGCCCAGCATCAGTTGAAAAACTGATGACTTCTCAGCACTTATTCATGAATTGCTTTGCAAGGAATGAAAGCCACTTCGGTCTGATCTCTTTGACATCAGTCGGCGTTGTAAGTGCGACGGACTTAACAAAGCGTTAAGTCATAAACCGAGCAGATTTTCTGCGAGTGCTTACGCGCGCGCATAGAAAATCTAAAAAGG
>WLHB01000024.1 GCA_009702965.1 Actinomycetota bacterium
CTGCGTTTACTTCTTGTCCACCGAAGCGCTTGATGCCAAGGTACTGTGGATTGGAATCGCGACCGTTTCGTGTCGAGGAGACACCCTTCTTACTTGCCATTTGTTATGCCCCCTTAACGCCGCTGATTGCGGTGATCTTGACTCGAGTGTGCTGTGCACGGAAACCTTGACGACGACGGTAACCCGTCTTGTTCATGTAACGAAGGATGTCGATCTTTGGACCCTTCACTTCGTCGATGATCTCTCCGGTTACCTTGACTGTTGCAAGGACTTTTGGATCTGCAGTAACGGTAGCACCGTCAACGACGAGAACTGCTGGGAATGTAACTGATGATCCTGCAGCAGAGTCGATGCGATCGACTGTGATGGTCTCTCCAACAGTTACCTTCTCCTGGCGTCCGCCAGCTTTCACGATTGCGTACACGTTATTGCTCCACTTCAGTTAAGCCTTGGCCCAGCGAAGGCTGGCCTCGGGCAGGGCTCTAGGGTACGGAAGTCGTAGTCCTAGCGTCAAATCAGGTCTTACTTCTTGGGTGGCTCCGGGTCTTGGGCTCCTGGTCTCAGGCGCCCGGAGTAATCACTCCAGATGAGGCGGCGCGACGGCGACGGCGGCCTTTGGGGGCCACTTCTGCCTGGTCTGCTTCCACTTTCTCATCGTTTTGGACTTCATGAAATTCATGTTCTGTCGCTGCTTCCTCTTCCACATCGCCATGATCAGCGCTCTGTGAATTGACTTGAGGTGTTGGTGCTTTGATCGCAACAGGATCCATATGGATATGAATACCGCGACCAGAACATGCATCACACGTTGTAGAGAAGGCTTCAATAAGACCTTGTCCCACTCGCTTACGAGTCATCTGTACCAAACCAAGGGAAGTAACTTCAGCAACCTGATGTTTCGTGCGATCGCGACCAAGACATTCGATGAGGCGACGCAATACTGCCTCTCTATTGGATTCAAGGGTCATATCAATAAAGTCGATGACGATAATTCCACCAAGGTCACGAAGGCGAAGTTGGCGGGCAATTTCTTCAGCGGCCTCGAGGTTGTTTTTGGTAACGGTCTCTTCGAGGTTTCCGCCCTTACCAATGAATTTACCGGTGTTTACATCGATCACGATCATCGCCTCAGTGCGGTCAATAACAAGTGATCCACCTGAAGGTAAGTACACCTTGCGATCAAAGGCCTTAGCCAGTTGTTCTTCAACGCGGTAATCCGCAAAGAGATCTCCGTTGCCGGCATATCTCTCAATCTTTGCATTGAGTTCTGGTGCAATAGAGCCGAGGTAATCGGTGATCTCTGTATACGCCTCGTTACCCTGAATGATCAATCTGCGGAAATCTTCGTTGAAGATATCGCGGATTACGCGGACTGCAAGATCAGGCTCTGAAAGAAGAAGCGCTGGTGCATGGAAATTTGGATTCTCAGATTTTGCGTAGATATCTTCCCATTGTGCTTTAAGACGAGCGACGTCATTGGTGAGCTCTTCTTCTGAAACACCTTCAGCTGCTGTTCGAACAATTACGCCCGCCTCTTCAGGGATAAGATTTTTAAGAATTGCTTTAAGGCGAGTGCGCTCTGACTCAGGAAGTCGCTTTGAAATTCCGCTCATTCCACCGCCAGGAACGTAGACAACATAGCGGCCAGGAAGTGAAATTTGTGATGTGAGGCGTGCACCTTTTTGACCAATAGGGTCTTTTGTTACTTGAACAAGAACTGGTTGGCCAGTCTTTAAGACCATTTCGATCTTACGAGGTGATGATTCTGAGATACCTGCTGCATCCCAATTCACTTCGCCTGCATAGAGAACTGCGTTTCGTCCCTTACCAATATCAACGAACGCTGCCTCCATCGAAGGAAGAACATTCTGTACTCGGCCAAGATAGACGTTACCAACGTAAGAAACGTTTGCATTTCTGTTGACGTAATGTTCAACCATTACCTTGTCTTCGATAACACCAATTTGAATACGGTCACCAATTTGGCGTACGACCATTTCGCGATCAACGTTTTCGCGTCGTGCTAAAAATTCTCCATCTGTAATGATGGTTCCGCGGCGGCGGTATGGCTCACGATAATCTCCACGTGAATCCTCGCGGCCACGATCTCTGCTGCGATCTCTATCGCGACGATTGCGAGTACCGCGCTCAGCACGCTCAGCACGTTCTGCTCGAGCAGGACGTTCGCGAACTTCACGGACTTTTACAACTGTGACAACGCCATCTTCATCAATAGTTTCACCCGGCGTTACATCTTCACCGGCTGCGCGACGGCGACGGCGACGGCGGTGAGTCGTTCCTTCGCCACCTTCTGCAGCTGATGATTCACTTGATTCGCTCTCAGAATCTTCTGAGTTCTCGCCAGCTTCTCCAGCTGTCGCATCATCCTGTGGGCGACGACGACCGCGACCACCGCGACGACGTCGGCGATTGCGATTCCGTGGATCTGAATCACTCTCATCATCGCCAGCAGCGGCTGTTGGAGCTTCGGTTGCTGCGCCTTCTTCAGATGCGTTCTTTATCTTTGTAGGTCGAGGTGCCTTTGCAGGCGCGTCAGTTACTTCTGCGGCCTGGAAAATTGGAACTGGGATAGCGGCGGCACGCTTACGTGTCTTTGCCGGTGCCTCTGTGGTCTCGGTTGCAGCTGAGTCACTTGGAGCGTCTGTGATCTCCGTGACCTTGCCTTTAACAACTGCCTTAATCTTTTTCACCGCACGCTTACGCGGTGATTTTGGCTCTATTGCCATCACTGTAAATCCTCTACGCCACCACATCTGTAATGGCTTGCTCTGGCCCAAGTCTCCTTGAGCAAATTCTTTTCCCGCCGCCTTATGCATGCGGTACTTTGTAAAACTTCCTAAATTTAATGAGTCCGCCGCTGGCGCGATTTCAATCGCTAGCCGCGCTGAACTGTTGCCTTATTATGGCAGAACAGGCGCTGAAATTCCTAAATTGGGGTGATTCACGCCTAAATTAGCCGCGCTGCTTGGCATAGATATTCTGCAAAAGGCCAAAACCGATCATATTGGCGAACATGCTCGAGCCTCCGTAGGAGAGGAACGGTAAGGGCACACCCGTCATGGGCATCAGACCCAACGTCATGCCGATATTTTCAAAAGTTTGAAAAGCAAACCACGAGAGAACCCCAACACAGACAAGCCTGCCAAAGGCATCGGTTGATCTTCGCGCAATCGTAAATGCGCGCATCACTATCGTGAGGTAGAGCAGAAGAATAAATCCACTTCCTAGAAAACCGAGTTGTTCACCGGCAACGGTAAAGATGAAGTCGGTCTGCTGCTCTGGAACAAAGCGACCATTAGTCTGCGGGCCATCAAATAGCCCTGTGCCGAATAATCCACCCGAACCTACGGTAATTCTGGCTTGCCGTAACTGGTAACCAGCACCTAATGAATCAGAGTTTGGATTAACAAATGATTGCAAACGCTTGACTTGATAGTCATTAATTACGCCGAGTTTTGTTGCACCAAAGCCACCAAGAAGTGCGACCAAAATCAAACCAACAACCCAGCGAGAAGGAGCGCCAGATGCACCGATCATCGCAACAACGGCGATACTGATAATAAAGACTGTACCCATATCTGGTTGGAGAAGAATCAACCCAACTGGAATCGCAGCGACAAGGAGAGCCTGAATCACATCACGATGAGTTGGTGCATCTGACTCGTGGCGATACTCAGATAGCAGCATGGACATTCCAACAATAATTGCAATCTTTGATAGCTCAGCTGGTTGAATTTGGAAACCACCGGGCAGTGGAATCCATGCCTGTGCGCCATTCACTTCACTTCCGATGCCAGGGATAAGAACAGCGGTAAGGCCAATCACGCCAAGACCCCAGACAACCGGTGTGTATGCACGAAGTGATCGATAATCAATGACTGTCGTTCCCCAGGCGAGCAAAATTCCGATAATAATGTTGATGACGTGACGCTTGAGGTAATACTCAGGATCTAATCCATTAGCGGCATACCAATCACGAGTTGCCGCATAAACCAAGAGAGTTCCGATAAAGAGAAGAAGCCCTACCGCAACTGTAAGAATTGGATCAAGGCCCCAGAAGGCGTTCTTGCCGCGCGTGCGTCGAAAGCCTTGGCGCTGATTTATCAAACTCATGGCGCTTCCTTCTTAACCTTCGTTGCCGGTGAAATCTTAGGAAGAACATTCGATGGCTTACCTTCTGGGTAAATCGCTGCCCCTGGCACAATCGTAGATCCCTTTACGCCAAGAAGTGTTTCAAATATCTGGCGAACACCAACTCCAGATGATGTAGATCCAAATCCGCCTTGCGAGACCATCATGACAACGACATAACGTGGTTTATTGGTTGGGCCATACCCGGCATACCAAGATGTATCACTCTTGAGTGACCCATCAGCATTTCTACCAAAGACTTCAGCCGTTCCTGTTTTACCACTGAGAGGTATCGGGAATCCACTAAATGCACCAGCGGCGGTTCCGGAGACAACTACTTCTCGAAGTGAATTCTGTAAAAATTTGATTGTTGCCTTGGTTGCAGGCAGTTTTCCGATTTTCTCAGGTGAGATTGTTTTAATAATCTTTCCCTCAGTAGTCACAATGGCTTTACCGATAGTTGGCTTCCAAATAGTTCCACCGTTAGCAATTGCGGCGTACATCTGCGCCAACTTCAGCGGAGTAATAACAGTATCGCCTTGACCAATTGAGAAGTTGACCGCATCTCCTGCGCGGATCTTGTCACCATCAAGACAATTTTCTCGGGCGAGCTCAAGAAGAAAAGCTGTCTGTTGCGCCTTGCTGGCACGCTCTTTGTAATTGCAGTAGAAGTCCTTGTTCTGCTCGTGCCAAGACTTTCTCCACTCACGGTTTGCCAATCGTCCTGAAGATTCAGAGGGAAGATCAATGCCAGTCTTCGTGCCTACTTGAAAGCCTTCGGCTGCCTTGAAGAAGTAATCATTTGCATTGCTCTTAGGCCTTAAACCGCCATCTCTTAGCCACTCATCAAATGCAATTTTGTACCAGATGGTGTCACACGAGACTGCCATCGCCTTTGTCATCGAGAGAGTTCCTTGATTTTTACTGTCAAAGTTTCGGAAAAGACGAGTACCCACCTGTACGTTACTAGGACAGTCATATTTTGCATTGAGGTTGTAGCCAGCATTGGCTGCTGCAACGAGAGAGACAGCCTTAAAGGTTGAGGCAGGAGCGAAAAGTCCTTGCAGCGCGCGAGAAAGCGCTGGTACTCCTTGCGCCTCTGAGTAAAGATCACTTGCCTGCTTGACGGTGAGTCCGCGCTCGTAAGCATTGGGATCAAATGTTGGATATGAAGCAAGTGCTAAAACTCGACCTGTCACAACATCCATGACAACAGCAGCCGCGCCATCGGCTCGAAAACCATTTGCGCGAGAGCGAGCAACAGCTGCCGCCAATGCTTTCTCGCTAGCCGCCTGTAGTCGAACATCAATGCTTGTTACTAAATGATTTCCTGGAGTTGGATTTACCACTTTACTGGTGTTGGTAACCGCTTCTTTGCGGTCAACTGTAAATGTCTTAATCCCAGGCGAGCCACGTAAGAATTCATCGTACTGAATCTCTAGCCCTGCCTTACCAATATACTCGGAACGAAAATAAGTGCGTCCGTTCTCTCCTGCTAAATCACTTTCTGTCAGTGGACCGATATACCCGAGCATATGTGCAGCATTTACGTCAGCATTTGCTGGATATGAACGAATTGCTACAGGTGCGGCGCTAATCCCAGGGAATTGATCTGAGCGTTCAACGATCTGGAGCGCTAAAGCGGGGTCAGCATCTTTAGTGATTGGGATTGGTTGAAAACGTGACCCGGTCCAACAGCCAGCACGCTTACCGGCTTCGAGTTCACCACATAAGCGGGTTCCCTGTAATACATCTACATATTTAAGTTTGAGTAGGCGTGAAAGTGAACGCAGTACCGCTTCTCCCTTGTCCTCTTGTTTATCAATAACTGTTCGATCCACTGTGATCGCAACACCAACTTTGTTCAGCGCAAGTGGAACACCAGATGAATCAACAATAAGTCCACGAGTAGCGGGTGTGACTACATCTCTACTCTGGATCGAAAGTGCTGCATCTTTGTACTGTGGGGCTGCTGCAACTTGGAGGTAAAACAGCCGCCCAAGCAGTGCAACCATGAGAGAAATAATGAAAATTTGAATGACAAGTAGGCTCAAACGAGATCGAAGATTCATAGACGCGACCGCGTATCGTTTATGAAGTCAAATGCCCTAGCAACAACAGGCATCGCAATTGGCACTACAGCCGCTGACCAGAGCAGCCCAATCAGAAGAGATGTGATGACCGATGTAAAGCTACCAACGTTTGATCCGAGCAATAGCGAGAGTAAGAGGTATAGAACTCTCGCGGCCAGTACAGAGATGCTCACTAAGAATGTAATCGTGAATGGATTGAGGCGGACATTTTCATAACCTAGCCCCAAGTATGAAATACCAAATCCAACAAGTACAAGGACGAGTGTCCATTGACCAAAGGCACCTGCCGTACTCTGCGAAAGGTCAATCAAAAATCCTGCGACGAATCCGGTGAGTGCGCCAACATTGGGTGATGAGAGAGCGGCCCATAACAGTGCGAAGATCAAAAAGAGCGAGAAGCCGCCGCCTGCAATTTGTAGCTGAGTGACAAAGGCTTCTTGTACGATATAGATAATGATAAAGAGAGCAGCGGTCAATGAAATCTTGCGGGTGGACATTTAATCGGTGCCGTTTGAATTCGGTGAAGGTGATTGGCTAGGAGTGACAAAGACCGTCACTGTTGGGATTGGCGTTGGTTGTGGCTTAGGTGGAATAAGTGAATCACGTGGATCCTCTTCAGGGGCATCTAAAACTACGCTGACTACTCCCATAGAAGAGAAGTTTGCAAAGAAGCGAACATCGGCAGTTTGAGTTACCGCACCTGCGGCATTATCAACTGAAGTGACTTCACCGACTGGAACACCAGGAACAAATGGCTGATTATTCACACTTCCACGCGCAAGCAAGATATCTCCAACTTTGATTGTTGATTGATTATCTAGTAATTGCAGTACGCCTTTTCGTGTTCCTTGACCTGAAAGAATTCCAATCTGCTGAGTCCCCGCAACTCGCACGCCAATTCGGAATGAAGGGTCAGAAGCCAGCGCAATTAGCGCGCTATTTGAGTAGACGGTCTTAACTACACCGATGAGTCCATAAGAATTGATAACAGTCATATTTGGCTTTACACCGTTACGTGAGCCTGCATCAATTGTGATCGTTTGAGTAAATGAAGTTGTTGCCCCTTGAGAAATCACACGTGCACTGACAACTTTAAACTGAGCCTTACCTGCAAGATCTAGTACGCCCTGTAATTGTTTTAACTGTGCATCAATACTTCTCTGCTCACGTAGCTGGCTCTTTAGTTCACCATTTTCTGTCCGCAGCGCCTCCATCTCAGAGCGTGTACGCCCTAGATAAACCACGTCGACGAAGAAATTTCGAACTGGAGAGAGGATGGTTGCACCAACACTTTGTACCGGGGAAAGGGCACTTTGGGTTCCGTTGCGCACACCGCTGATGACAGAGACTCCGCGCAGATCAAGAGTGATCAAAAAAAGCGAGGTGATAATCAGGATGATGAGCAGTAAACGCCCGCGGTTCTCGCCGCCGCGCGCCATAGTCGATCGACCTATCGACCTATCGACGTGGTTCTGAGATCAAGACCTTTTCAAGGGCTTCGAACTCTTCAATACATTTTCCAGAACCTTCAACGACTGCATCAAGTGCGTGCTCAGCGACGTGAATAGGCATTCCTGTTTCACGACGAAGGCGCTCATCAAGACCCTTAAGGAGTGCTCCGCCTCCTGTAAGCATGATGCCGCGATTAATCAAATCTGATGAAAGTTCTGGTGGACACTTATCGAGTGTGCTCTTTACTGCATTCACAATCGCCTTTACCGGCTCATCAAGTGCCTTACGAATCTCTGCTGCGGTAACAATAATTGTCTTTGGAAGTCCAGTTGCGAGATCGCGACCGCGGATTTCAGCATCCTTTTCGTCAGCCAAAACATATGCAGATCCAATAGCCATCTTGATCTCTTCTGCTGTGCGCTCGCCCAAAAGTAATGAGTATTCACGCTTTACCCAATCAATAATGGCCTGATCTAGCTTATCTCCGCCAACACGAATCGAGAGAGCGGTAACAATTCCGCCAAGTGAAATCACAGCAACTTCTGTAGTGCCGCCACCGATATCTACAACCATGTTTCCTGTTGGTTCATGGATAGGAAGTCCGGCACCAATTGCGGCTGCCATTGGCTCTTCAATAATGTAAACCTTACGTGCCCCTGCGTCATAGCCAGCCTCAGTTACGGCACGCTGTTCAACGCCGGTGATTCCTGATGGAACACAGATGACAAGGCGTGGCTTTGCAAGAACACGACGACCGTGAACCTTACGAATAAAGTGCTTAAGCATGCGTGCTGTTGTATCGAAGTCAGCAATCACACCATCTTTAAGTGGGCGGATAGCAACAATGTTTCCAGGTGTGCGTCCGATCATGAGTTTTGCCTCGGTGCCAATTGCGAGAACGGCGCCGGTATCTTGGTTAACAGCAACTACAGATGGCTCATTGAGAACAATGCCACGTCCACGAACGTAGACAAGTGTGTTTGCTGTACCTAAATCGATCGCCATATCGCGGCCGATAAATGTTGATCTGGCGCTCATTTATTTCCCTTCAAAGAAAATAGCTATTTCACGAGCTGCTGATTCAGGTGAATCAGAGCCATGAACAAGATTTTGTTGAACTTTGGTTCCTTGATCGCGTGCAAGATCTCCACGAATGGTTCCTGGTGCAGCAACTGTTGGATCTGTCGCTCCAGCGAGTGATCTAAATCCTTCAATCACTCGTTGACCTTGCGCAATAATTGCAACGATAGGACCTGAGAGCATGAACTCTACGAGTGGTTCAAAGAATGGCTTACCTTGGTGCTCGGCGTAATGACGTTCGAGTAGGGCGCGATCTGCCTGCATCATCTTGATATCGGCGATTACATAACCTTTATCTTCGATTCGCTTAATGATTTCGCCAACGAGGTTGCGCGAAACGCCATCAGGCTTCACAAGGATGAGGGTCTGCTCGATTTTCACTGCGCCAGTCTATTCGGGTTTTGGAGGACCCTGCGACAGTAGGGCTGCGCGGGCGGCCTCACCCTTTCGCCCCACCACGATGGCTGCCACCCATAGCCCCATGAAGATGATGTTCACAATCCACATAGCGGGAACGACCACGCTATAGGCCATCAGAGCGAATTGCAGAATGGAGCCGAGAATCCAACCAGCCTTCTTGCGCAAAAGTCTGATGGCTAGAATTGTCATGATCATAAAGAGGAAGCCATAAATCAGGGTCGCCGGTTCGTGAATATCTTTAGCGAGCAACATGGCAAAGCCCATCACAAATATCTCCATAGTGAGAACGGTGCTACCTAGTACTTTCACTTCTCCCCCGTTTCTTTCCGCGCAAATTTGTTATTTACATATGTGCGCGCTTCGCCAACTGTAACAACCGAGCCCGTCACCACAATCCCGAGTGACTCATCACTTAAGGGGCGAATCGTATCTTTCAAGGCTTTCTCAATTGCTGCTTCAAGATTTGGTGAAGAGTGAACCCGATCTGCACCAAAAATCTCAATCGCTAGCGTTTCTAGATCTGAAACTTCCATCGCACGGTGTGAGGAGTTTTTCGTGACGATGATTGAATCCATAAACTTCTCAAAGTTCACGAGAATTCCACGGGCATCTTTATCTCCCATAACTCCAACGACTCCGATGATTTCATCAAAGGTGAATTCGGAATCAAGTGTCTGATGGAGGGCGATGCTTCCATGTGGATTGTGTGCTGCATCCAAAATGATTGTTGGATCCCGGTGAATAACTTCGCAACGGCCTGGTGATTTAACCTGGGCAAACCCTTCACGAACTGCATCTATATCAAGTTCATTCTCACCAAAAAATACTTCGACAGCCACTAGTGCAGCAGCGGCATTAGATGCCTGATGTTTTCCATGGAGCGGAATGAAAATTTCGTCGTAGACTCCTTTAAGCCCTTGAATCGTCAGGAGTTGTCCACCTATGGCAACTGCGCGCGAGATCACTGCGTACTCGACTCCCTCGCGAGCCACATCTGCTCCGACTTCGGCAGCCTTGCGCAACAACTCAACTGCTACCTCTGGCTCTTGTTGTGAGAGAACTGCAAAGCCGCCCTCTTTAATGATGCCCGCTTTAGTCGATGCAATCTCTGTGAGGGTGTTACCTAAATACTCCATGTGGTCTAGACCAATCGGGGTGATGATGCTGACATCTGCCTTCACCACATTAGTGGCATCCCACTCACCGCCCATGCCCACTTCAATAATTCCAATATCTATCGGGTGCTCTGCAAAGGCTGCAAACGCTAGTGCTGTGACAGCTTCAAAGAAGCTGACTGGATTATCAAATTTAGAATCAATGAAATCAAAATATGCCGCAATATCGTTATAGGTAAAGATTAAATCTTTCGGATCAATCGGTTCACCATTTATTGCAATTCGCTCGCGGTACGTCTCAAGATGAGGGCTTGTAAATCTTCCTGTGCGCAGCCCCATGGAGAAGAGAAGTGAGTCGACCATGCGAGACGTCGTTGTCTTTCCATTTGTTCCACCGATGTGAATCGTCGGGTATGAGAGTTGCGGTGACCCAAGTGCATCTACCAGGGCCTGAATTCTCTCTAAGGTTGGTGCAATTCGATTCTCTGGCCACCGTGCAAGAAGGGCGGCTTCAATTGCATCTACTCGCGCTTGGTCTTCAGCAGACATCTGATTCATTACGACAGGGCAGCGAGTGCTGCACTTATCCGTTCGATCTCAGAAGTTGTCTTTGCTAAGCGCTCACGAATTTCCACAACCACATCTGCAGGTGCCTTGGCCATGAATCCTTCGTTACCTAATTTCACTTCTGCTGTTTTCTGATCTTTGAGGGCGGTTGCTAAATCTTTCTCAAGGCGTGCACGCTCTGCAACAACATCGATCGACCCAGTGAGATCGAGCTCTATCTTGGCCCCGGCAATATCAAGTGTTGCAGTTGGAGTGAACTCCTTATCCTCTAATTTAAGTAAGAAGCGGAGAGCACTTGCCGATGAGATGACATCTGGATTTCCACTCAAACGGCCAGGAATTTTCTGTGATGGCTTGATTCCTTGATCGTTTCTAAATCTACGGACTTCGGTAACCACTTCTTGCAGACTAGCGACAATTCGCTTTGCGCTCGGATCAATTTGATCCGGATGCGAAACTGGCCACGCGGAAATCACCAGGCTTTGGCCACCGGTAAGGGTGCACCACAGTTCTTCTGTAATAAATGGCATAACAGGGTGGAGCAGGCGCATAAGTTGATCCAACACATGACCCAATACTCGCTGCGACGCTGCCTTGTTGGCGGAAGCGAATACTTCTTTCGAAAGTTCGAGGTACCAGTCACACAGGTCATCCCATGCAAAGTGGTAAATCAATTCACAGGCACGCGAAAATTCATACTTCTCAAAGAGCTGATCGGCTTCCAGGATCGTCTCATTTAAGCGTGTCAGTATCCAACGATCGATCACAGTTAATGAATCAAATGCTGGTAGCTCACCGTTTACATGAGCGCCATTCATCATCGCAAAGCGAGACGCGTTCCAGAGCTTTGTGGCAAAGTTTCGCGATCCGCCGATCCAATCTTCTGCCAGCGCTTGATCAGCTCCAGGGTTCGCTCCGCGTGCCAAAGTAAATCGCAAGGCATCAGCCCCGTACTTGTCCATAAACTCAATCGGATCAATGACATTTCCGCGAGATTTAGACATCTTCTTGCCATATTGATCACGAACAAGACCGTGCAACATAATTGTTTTAAATGGAGGAACCCCATCCATAGCAAAGATCGACATCATCATCATGCGAACAACCCAGAAAAACAAAATGTCATAGCCGGTTACGAGCACACTTGTTGGGTAGAACTTCGCCAAGTCAGCCGACTTTTCAGGCCAACCCATCGTTGAAAATGCCCACTGCCCTGATGAGAACCATGTATCTAAAACATCTGGATCTTGTGTCCACCCTGCTGGCGCATTTTCACCCGGACCAACAACTACAACTTCACCTTCTGGCCCATACCAAACCGGGATTCGATGACCCCACCATAACTGGCGAGAGATACACCAGTCGTGCATGTTATCGACCCACTCAAAATAACGTGGCTCAAGTGATGCTGGTTCGATTTTCACGCTTCCGTTGCGGACCGCGTCCCCTGATGCTTGTGCAAGTGGTGCAACTTTTACAAACCACTGCTTAGAAAGACGTGGCTCAACGGTTGTATCGCAACGAGAGCAATGGCCAACGGCGTGAATATATGGCCGCTTTTCAGAAACAATGCGTCCCATCTCTTTCAGCTTGGCCACAACTGCCACTCGAGCCTCGAAGCGATCCAAGCCATCAAACTCTGTTCCAGTCCCAGCCATGATTCCGTGTTCATTCATAATGACAACAAAAGGAACGTTATGGCGCATAGCCATTTCAAAGTCATTTGGATCATGTGCCGCGGTGACCTTTACGGCACCTGTACCAAAATCTGGATCGACTAGTTCATCCGCAATAATTGGAATCATTC
>WLHB01000025.1 GCA_009702965.1 Actinomycetota bacterium
AGGGATATAAGAAGAAGTAACTACCGCACAAGAATCTCTTACTTACTCGTAAGCATGATCCCAATCATGCCACCTGCAAAACCGCACCAGATAAAACTCGGCGTCCCCCAGAGCCACACCGCCTCCGTACCAAAGATCAGTGCACCAAAAGCCCAACCAAGAGCCATGCAAAGAATACGAATGCCCATCATCTGACTGTTACTCATTACCGGCTGCCTCTCTCTTCACTCACAACTTAGACGCTCAATCTCTGCAGTTAGCGTCATACCATTCTGAATCTGACTCAGACCATGCACCAAATGAAAGCACGTCCAGCAGATCATCACACTTCGCTTGAGTATTTGAACAGCCCGTCAACAACGTACCCGCCACTACCAACGAAAGCGCTACAGATACGGCTTTAACTCGAGTAACTCTCATCTCAATACTCCCTCTAACTATGTCCAATGTGTGGTGAACCTAGGAGTAATTTTAGGGTTTGCTGCCTTATTGGTGCTGGAAATGACTGGTTAATGTCCGCGGTTATCAATGCATTAATTCTTCTCAGAACTACATCGAACAGATAACTACTAACTCACCCACGTCCATAGTTCATTCTTAATTTCATTCAGGGTCAACGCCCTCTCGAGTTCCTGCCCACGTCCACTATCGGTGATCTGCTGGATGACCGAGAGGATGGGCTCTACTTGACTTAGTCCGAATCTCGCCGCGATGAATGGAAACTCTTCCTGCTCAACCGTGTGATTGAACTCGTAATCAAAGTCGAATTGCTCGTTACGATATATCTCAAAGGCAAAGAATAATTTTCCATCGGCGGTCAGGTCTGCATAAAGTACGGGTTTGCCATGTGTGCCAATAATCGGAATGTGTGCCAGTTGTGAGGCCTCCAGTTCACTAGTTTATCTAGTGAAAACGTATCAGGGGGCACTGACACTGTTCTTCGCACTCTCACACACTCCCCACGCACCGTAACCGCGATACTAACTTTTCCCTGGACTTACACACTCTTCACTATCTCAATTTCAGTTGCGATAGAAGCAATGTCGTATCAGGTCTGAGTAAAATGCCGTGGCTTTGGGTTGGAGTATTGGAACCTTGGATTAAACCCCAAAAGCATTTAGTTAAGCTGGAATTTCTCTTTCAAGCGATCAACTGTATTTCTCCATCTGGTAACGGTCGGCTTGCAGACTGAGTTTTGATTTCCGAAGAAACCCAATTCATCATAGGCGTCTTCACGGGAGACTGTCTTCGTCCAATTGATTTTCACAAAGTATTCCTGATCTTCAGTACCAACATGCGATGCATAATTAGCCGAAGTCTTTATCGCCAGAACCGAGATTGCCTTCCCGTGATCGTCCACTTCAAACTCCGTGGCAGCAACAGCCTCGCTCTCGACGACACCGACGCCTACATAGCCAACCTTGGGAATTCGAACCCAGACTCGATTTCCAGGCTTCAGGAGATTGAGAGTTCTCGAATACCAAACTCCACCTCCAGCCGAAACAAATCCATACTTACGCGCGTCTTCCCATGACCTAGTTGAGTCATCTCCAAATGAAACGAAGAATTCACCATTCCAAGGTTCTTTACTGACCGACGTTGATCCTTGCGCGGATTGCACAGTAGCTGGATCGACAAACCACCGACGTGAGAGGAATTGATCGGCTCCGTCAGCGAAAACTTCAAAAAAGACAGCGTTGATTGGAATTCCTCGCTCGGACAAATATTGAATTATTCTCTCCGTCGCGTCATCTAATTCTGAAGCGACAATCACCATCTGGTGACTTTGATTGAGATTTTCTTCTTCGAGATCAATCTGAAATTTGCTACGAAATGCTTCCGAGAGACTCCCTCCGTTGGAGTATTGCTCATAAATGTTTGAAATTTCATCAGCCTTGAGTTCATCAACCCAAGTAGCGTAATCAATCGCCTGCGCAACTACATCTCTCGGAGTTTTGCTCCTCTTTAGTTCAATGATTACTAGCGAACTGTCAGGGGCTATAGCAAGGAGATCAATTTCCTTCTTGTATTTGGTAACAACCTGTCGGCCAATAATCAGCCACTCATCCTCCAGAATGGAAGGATCGTTTTCAATCATGTCCTCTAAAAGTTCTTCATTTTTTAGTTTGCTGGGTACAAGAGCGGTTGGCTTACTCCCAACCTTCCAGAAAGATTGCTTGATCGCCATGACTGTCCCAACTCCTGCTCCGCCTATGATTATTGCGCGTTCACAGGTGCAACTTACCTCAAACCATTCCAATCAGTAAGTGGCTCGACCGATCTATCCCTCGGGTCACCTAATCCCATCTGTTCCAATAAGGCATTGTATTTCCCGTAATTACAGCTCCAACATGAGGTGACCAGATTTTCCAAGTTAGTTCTACCTCCAAAACTAATGGGGATTACATGGTCTGCAGTGGCTCTGAATACGAGGGCTACACCATGTCTGATTTGATTGCTCTTACCTTTGACTTTGAAATTTTGGGGACCAACTAATTTCTCAAATCTCAGAAGAGCTTTCGTATCAATGACTTTAATCGAACAGTATCTGCATGTATATCCATCACGTTCGTAAACGGTGGGCTCGAAAGCTCTTATAGATCGTTCAGTTTCAAGAGGCCCCGTGTATGCGATTGGTTTTGGTAGGTTAAGTGCTTTCACCCGATGGTGCCATCCAGACATTTGTCCATGTTCAACGAACCAACGTCGAAGATCCTCACTCCGAGTCTTTTCAAGCTCAACCAACGACGCATCAAGGTCCTCAGCTTCGGCAAAATGGTAGGCAGTGACAAAGTGTTCAAGCGCCTCGCCAAAAAATTTGGGCGGCATAAGGGGTGCGTTCTTGCTCCACTGAGCAGGATCCGTACCCAATTCGGTGCAAGAACCAGCGGCACGGCACACTTACAATCCTCCGCTCGAATGAATCATTCCCGCTCAGTGCTTAACGACTGATTGAGCATATTCTGATCCTCTTTCTTAGAAGTGATTCTAAAGATTTGAAAAACGTTCAAAAAACGCTTTAAGCTTTTCGATGACAAAGGACTTTCGAATTGAATGCTCGTAACCAGGACTGAACATATTTACAGGCGGCAGTAATTTGGTGACCGCAGTTCCTGCTGTCCTTAATTCACCATCAATGAAAGCCTGATTGATGAACTCTTCAGTCGCAGAAGCGCTGAGACCCTCTTCCTTGATGATTTCGTCGAGTTCAACTTTCTTTTGTTCAGCGATGAACTTGCGCCAATCTCCCTCAATATCCGAGTCATTGTTGATCGAGTCAACGAACTTCTCAATGAGGTCCTTCTTGCTGCGTAATGAGAAACTCGATAGAACGGTCTTACTGATTTTCGCCTTAATTTCTTTGTTCTCGCTTGCGGATGCGCCTTGAAGGCCACGAATTAACATGAGAACAAAGTCCACGTTGATTTCAACCTGCTTCACGAGCTCAATCTCGAAGACAAGATCTTCAATAATGGATTCCTTATCCGCATTTTCAACTCTCTTGATCTGTTGATAGATCTCAATGTATGTGCTCTGGTAGTCCTGGAAAGAGCGCTCAGGAAGAATTTCGTTCCCTTTGAAATCATCGAATGACTTCAGGATGTTCTGCAGGCGAAGAATCTTGTTGTATAGATTGACAAATTCACGTTGTTCGGACTCTGAAGTTGGTAACTCACCAGGATTGAAGCGCAGACTGAGTTCCGAAACCAATAATGAGTATTCGTCGTAATACTCGCGATACGGCTTGAGAAGCACAATACCGCCAGCATCTTTATTGCCGAAAAGTAGAATTGACTCGTTGGTAGCTTTTTCAAGATCTCTAAAGCAAACAATGTTGCCATAAGTTTTTACTGAGTTCAGGATGCGGTTGGTGCGTGAATATGCTTGAAGTAGTCCATGAAGGCGGAGGTTCTTATCAACCCATAATGTGTTCAGAGTTGTTGAGTCGAAGCCTGTAAGGAACATGTTCACCACTATGACCAGATCAATTTCGCGCTTCTTCATGCGATCTGAAAGATCCTTGTAGTAACCCTGGAACCCATCAGATGATGTATCAAAGTTCATCGAAAATGTTGAGTTGTAGTCCTTGATTGCTGCATCTAGGAAATCTCGTGAAGATGCATCAAGGTTGCTTGCCTCGAATTCTTCCTCTGGAAGCAACCCATCCGCTTCATCTTCGTTTGCTGCAAAGCTGTAGATGATTCCAATTTTTATCTGGGCATCTCTTGGCTTATCTTTCTGTAGCTCCTTGAATGCCGCGTAGTAGCGTTTTGCTGCTTCAATCGAAGCAGTTGCCATGAGCGAATTGAAGCCTGACACTCGTTTGTCCTTCAGAGTGTACGTATCGTTGCGACGAGTTTTCTGATCAAAATGCTCAAGGATATACTGAGCGATCTTGGTGATTCGCTCAGGGGCCAGGAGCGCCTTCTCTGTATCAATTGCGCTGACTTCACGATCCACTAAATGTTCAGGCAGCTTTATGGTGTTCACATAATCTACGCGGAAAGGCAGTACATTACGGTCTGTAATTGCATCAACAATTGTGTAGGTATGAAGCTTAACTCCGAATGCTTGCTCCGTAGTGCGCAAGTTGGCGCTATTACCACTGGATGAGTTAGCCGCAAAGATTGGTGTTCCGGTGAAACCAAACAGGTTGTAGTTCGAAAACGCTTTTTTGATTGCCATATGCATATCACCGAATTGGGAACGGTGACATTCGTCAAAAATCAACACTACGCGCTTTGTTTGAATCGCATGGTTTGGGTTCTGTGCGATAAACATCGAGAGCTTCTGAATGGTGGTGATGATGATTTTTGCGTTCGAGTCTTCCAAACGCTCTTTGAGCTGTTTCGTTGAGCTGCTCGCATTCGCAGCACCTTCCTGGAAGCGGTCGTACTCTTTCATCGTCTGGTAATCGAGATCCTTGCGATCTACTACGAAAATCACCTTATCGATCGATGCCATCTTCGATGCAATCTGTGCAGTCTTGAAACTCGTTAGCGTCTTACCGGAACCAGTTGTGTGCCAGACGTATCCGCCAGCATCCAATGTTCCGAGTGTTTTCTGGTTCTCACTCATCTCAATTTTCTGCAGTACTCGTTCAGTAGCAACGATCTGATACGGACGCATAGTCAGCAACATCTGATCCGATGTGAATACGCAGTACTTTGTGAGGATGTTGAGCAAACTGTGTTTGGCGAAGAAAGTCTTACCGAATGACATCAAATCGTAGATTGGCTTGTTGTTCGCATCTGCCCACCAACTGGTGAATTCGTAGCTGTTGGAAGTCTTTTTGGTGCGAGTAGCTCCACT
Organism: Actinomycetota bacterium; assembly: GCA_009702965.1. Classification (GTDB taxonomy): domain Bacteria; phylum Actinomycetota; class Actinomycetes; order Nanopelagicales; family Nanopelagicaceae; genus Planktophila. The sequence goes on from WLHB01000025.1 coordinate 5,314, forward strand.
TGCTTCCTTGATGTGCTGATCGCGCACGGAATTGCTGTAGTACTTGGTGTACGTGCCGTTACTGATGACAAAAATCTGGACGTACTGGAATAGCCCTGAGCCAGCCCAGAAACTGTCATGCTGGTATCGGTTTATCTGATTGAAGGCTTCGCGTATATCTACTCCACGGCGCTTGAGCTCGATATGGACTAGCGGGAGTCCATTTACAAGCACTGTAACGTCGTAACGATTCTTGCGTACTCCTTCGACTTCGTACTGATTGAGAACCTGAACACTATTGTTGTGTATGTGCTGCTTATCAATGAGATAAATATTTTTGCTCTCTCCGTCATCGCGCTTGAGAACGCGAATGTGGTCTTCTTGGAAACGTCGAGTCATCTCGATGATCCCATCTTTGTCACTCGAGATGCTCTCTGCAAAAAAGCGCTCCCACTCTGTATCGCTAAACTTGATTTTGTTAAGTTTTTCAATCTGTGCCTTAAGGTTTGCTACTAAGGCAGTCTCATTCGTTATTGAAAGGTATTCGTACGCCTGATCCTTTAAAAGTTCAATGAATGCCGCTTCTAGCTCCGACTCACTTTCATAGGACTTGGTTTTATTCAATTGTAAATCAAGTTCTGCTACGACCGTGTTCTCCGATGTAAGAGCGATTACCTCACGTGATAATTCCTTCACTTTCATATCTCTTCTGGATGGTCCAATAGTGAACTTCTATAATATTGAAGTTGCTGCCTGCGAAGCTCTAATTCATTCGTCAATAAAGACTCTAGCGACATAAAGTTTTCCAAAATCTCAATAATTGCATCCTGGATATCGGTTGGAGGTACCGGTACTGACATCTCATACAGGTCATGAGGATATACATTTGGTACTCCACCTGTTGAAGACAGGTTGTGAATGAAATCCTGATTATTCTTTAAAAAATGAAAAAGGAATTTCACTCGAAGAATAGATGTGTCTATCGGTTCTACCGTAAAGGCATTAGAAAGATATATTGGCTCATCCCAAAAGTTCACAAAGCCAGCATATGCACCTGAAGATGCAATTGTTATCGATTGACCTTCTCTATTAAATTCATTGTGGTACTCTAGAATTCGTTGCCCACTTGTTACTACCGGATATTTACCAGGAGTAAGAAGTTCTGCTTTAATCCATTTACCTCGACTAAATGTACATAATTCCTTTAACGGATAGTGTGATATTTTTCCCAATGAATTCTTAATAGAGTTCGCATTAGATACACTCACGATTTCTTCTCCTCATAATTCTCGATAAATTTCAGAATTTGTCTTCTAGCAACTTCTTGCTTTGAAGTTATCTCATCTAGAGAATTACTAATTTCTCTGATATCAATAGCCTGACGAGTATTAAGACGTTCTACGTAGAGTGATACTGACAAAGAGTACTTATTGCTTACTATCTCATCGTAGCTTACTTGCTTTGAGAAAAAGTCAACATCATTTTTACTTTTGTAGACCTCTAAAATTGATTGAATGTTGTTAGCGCTCAACTTATTCTTGTTTCCCTGACGAACAAATTCCCGTTCTGCATTAATGAATGAAACTGTGTTGTCTCGCTTCGATTTTCTGAGCACTAATATATAAGTTTGAATTCCTGTTCCGAAGAAGAGATCTGGAGGTAGTTGGATCACAGAATCGACAAAGTTATTGTCTATCAAATACTTGCGGATCTTTTGCTCGGCACCGCCGCGGTACATAACACCAGGGAATTCAACTATCGCGGCCGTTCCGTTCGTTGCGAGCCACTTCAAGATATGCATCGTGAAAGCAAGGTCCGCTTTGCTTTTTGGCGCTAAGACTCCCGCTGGTGAAAAGCGAGGATCGTTAATCATCAGGGGATTGTCATCACCATCCCATTTGATTGAGTATGGAGGGTTTGAGACGATTGCATCGAATGGCTGATCATCCCAATGCACCGGATCAGTAAGGGTGTCACCGTGTGCAATATCGAACTTCTCGTAGTTGATGTCATGTAAGAACATGTTAATTCGACAGAGGTTGTAGGTGGTGATGTTGATCTCTTGTCCGAAGAAGCCATCGGTTACGTTGTTTTTGCCGAGAACCTTTGCAAATTGAAGCAGAAGTGATCCAGAACCGCATGCGGGGTCGTAGACCCTGTTCACCTTCTTCTTGCCAACAACAGTGATTTTTGCAAGTAGCTCTGATACTTCTTGTGGAGTGAAAAATTCTCCTCCAGATTTGCCAGCACTTGATGCGTACATCGTCATCAGGTATTCGTACGCATCACCGAATGCATCGATGGAGTTATCTGCGTAGTTTCCGAGTTGAAGTTCACCGACAGAATCGAGCAGCTTCACTAGAAGCTCATTTCGCTTGATTACGGTTCCACCAATTTTGTTGCTATTGACGTCCATGTCATCAAAAAGGCCCTTGATGTCGAGCTCACTGGGCGATCCGACTGCTGAAGCTTCAATATTGCGGAAGACCCGAGACAAAGTTTCATTGAGGTTGGGATCATTTTTGGCATCGGCACGGACATTGACGAAAAGTTCGCTAGGGAGAATAAAGAACCCTTTTTCCAGAACCGTCTCTTTGCGACCAAATTTGGCATCTTTGTCAGACAGTTTTGCGTAATCAAAGTTCTTGATGCCAGCTTTGTGCTGGTGTTCATTCAGATAGTTCGTGAGGTTTTCTGAGATGAATCGATAAAAAAGTGTGCCGAGGACGTATTGCTTAAAGTCCCAGCCATCGACGCTCCCCCGGAGGTCATTGGCAATCTTCCAGATCGTCTTATGGAGTTCGGCTCTATCGGTAGATGCCATTAGCGAGCTCTCTTTAATTCTGTAGATTTGAACGGGGTGCTTGTGAGTAAATCTCGTTTGGGGCTCATGAGAACACCTTACATTTTGACAGCGACAAGAGCACTGATTTTGGGTCAATCTCCGTCTGTGACTGATCTTGAGGTTGGAAACACCTGGGACGGGCGGTCATCTTTTCTCTTTCGGCGGCGCGGGAGTCACAGGCAGCTAATGACTTGCTTGCCACCTTCCGAGAACTTGAAAATGGCGTTCTGCTGGAATTTCCTGGCTAGGTCAATCAGCGGGCTGGGATCTCGCGATGGCAGGACCCAACCATGTTCTGACCAATCGCTTGATTGGTCTCGACCAATAGCAGGAAGTATGAGTTCACTGATGTTGGATAGCTCCACATGAAGAGATTGATTCCGAGCTTTGTTTTCTTCATCAGTAAGTAGTTGGCTATATGGGTTAGCGGCAGTGATCATGTAGAAATCACACTTCCAGATTGCGTGTAGCTCTTGATAGGAAAGAGTTTCTCCATCGAGAAAGATTTCTACAACTGTCTCGCCGTACATTGCTAAAAGCTCAGCTGAGATCTCTTCAGGCTGCATGCGAACCTTTCATCACATCAATTGCATTCTTGAGTGGAGTTAGCAAGCTGGAACTGACCTGGCGTTGACTTAGGACCGCATAGACCGATTCGTAGTACCAGATGATGTCATCTCGATTAGCGTTGAAGCGATCCCAGAGTGAAGGGCCTTGGTTCTGTAGGTCAGTTGCGATTGATCGGGCGTTATGTGCCTTGTCGGCTGCAGTGACAATGAGAGTGTCCATATCCGCATCGTTGAGATGATCAATGTGAACTTCTTTGCGTTCGCGCCATGGAGCCTTTTCTTCTGGATCCTCAACGAGGGAGTCACTGCATCCTCTGACGATTTTTTCTACGCGCGGGCCGAACATCTCTGCGATTTCTCGAAGGCGAGGTTCGCCACCGCAATCTTCAGGAATGTCGTGCAAGAGTGCGGCGATTGCTTGATCCTCGTCACCGTTTGCTTCGAGCACAAGGGATGCAACGCCGAAGGGGTGGCTGATGTATGTGATTGTCGTGCTCTTGCGGGTTTGGTCTTTATGGAGCTCGGTGGCATATGCCATCGCTCTATGAAATCTTTCGGTGAGATATGTCTTTGGTTCTGTCATATTCATATATCCAATCTATTGTGTATTTCAGTAGGTTTTGAAAATCAAGGCCGTGCACCGACATCCTCAACCTCATGCATGGCTGACCAGACCTTCATCAAGGGGTGGGCAAAATCGTATCCACGGGTTGCGGCGACTTCGGATTTGAAGTTTTTATAGGTGATGTTCGTAGCCATATGAGCAACCCACTTCGCGAAGAATTCGTGGCTGACGATGACGCGGTATGGGTAGTCATTCTGAGGGGTTGAGACGATTTCTGTCTGGGCTGATTCAGCGATCGGTTCGAGAGATTCTCTATCACGGGCTCGGACCATGAGGTCTTTGCCGTTGCTGACTGCGCTGACGAATCCGGTGTTCGTAAATAGCCACATATGTCTCTCCTTTGAATGCCTTAGCTTCGATATTCGTCCAATAGGGTCCGTTCTGGTTTTAAAATGAAAATCTCACTCTTGACAGTCATTCCATGGAAAGACCCAGCCCAGAGGGGTAGGTAAATGAACTCACCATAGTTATTGAGTAAATCGTTTAACTTTCCGTGAGCATCGTGCATGAGATTTTCTAGCCCCTTCATCGATTTAATCCCGCGACGATGTAACGAGGCATACTTAACAACATCTCGATACTCAACCAAAGAATCAGACTCATCGATATCTATGCTGAACAAGACAATGGTTATAAATCCCGCCACCCCAGAATATGTATCAGTTACCTCTGCCAATTTTCTAATGTCATTTTCAAGTTCAGCACGGATCGATTTGCTTCCGTTCATGAGCTTCTGTCGAGTGATGACATCTGTATGGGACCAGACTTTGCCCTCAATAATTGCTAAAGGATGGAGTGCGGAGTCGAGGATTGCAAGATCATGTCGTTTCCACTCACGAATAGCGATTTGGCCTGGGGCAAGATTGTGATGGAGATGAATTGCCAGAGCATTACGAATTTCAAGTTCACTCTTACCTGTAGCAAATAAGTACGCAGCATCGTCTGGAGATATTCGATCGAGAGAGCGTGAAATCATTCCCCTCACATGGCTGATGTGAATGTCACTGGGTGAGATTTCTTCATAATTTACATTCATTGACTGCTCCATTCTGGTGGACTTGTTCTTTGTTGTCATCAATCTGTTATCGGGTTTTCTAGAGCTAAGTGTCTTCTATCCGAATCACTTAGTGAAGGACTCGCTGATCCTTAATTAAGCAGCTTTTTGTGAAGGCGAAGTGTTTAAGAATGTTTGCGCTTCAGCGATTAACCAGTCAGTGAAACTGGTATTAAAGAGTGCATCGTCGCCGCGACCGCTGCGAATCATGGAGATGGCGGATTCGGGTGAGTGGCCGTCTTTGATGAGGAGCAGTGCTGTGACAAGGCCGGAGCGGTTGAGGCCGGCTTGGCAGCGGATGAGAACGCGATCGCCGGATTTCCAGCGGGAGTATGCGAACTCGACTGCTTCGCGGAGGCGAGTGAGATCGATATCGGTGATTGATGCATCAGGGACGCCGTAACGAAATTCCTGAACGTTCCAATCTGCGGGGCGGGCCCATGCATACATGGTGACGATGGAATCGAAAGGCAGATCAGTGCGCTTGCGATTATTTGTTACAGGGAGGTGAATGACATCAAGGTCATCGGTTCCTCCTTGGAAGAGGTTGGGGGCGATCATTGAAAAGAGTTGTGGGTACATGTAGTTCTCCTTAGTTGAGGTAGTCATCAGTGTTAAGTGATGGATCAGTAGGTTCGTTGCGGACATTGCGTGAGCGCGTTTTACGCGAGTAGGACTCGGTCATGCGCTTTGATGAGTAGAAGATGTCTTCGTTCTGGGCAGTTTGGGCCAAGGTTTCGATTTCATCTGCTTCTGCGCGGATGATGGCAAGTGATTCTGCGCTGCGTTCGTCGGTGACGGGGATCAAAGAAGCCTCGCGACGAAGGTTGGCCGCTGTGCCTTGAAGGCGACTGGAGGCTTCTTTGGTTTTTCCGCTGCGAAGTTCATCAACTGCTAACGATTTTGCACTTTGAGCTTCGAGGATCAATCGCTCGGCACGAACGATTGGGTCAGAGATGCGACCGGCGGCGACATCGCCAGGGACAACGTTGACGTTGACTGGCATGGTGACGGTGATTTCCTGTCGGGCGGCGAGATCGAGATACTCGATTGTGATATCTGCGATCTTGCAAAGACCAAGGGCTGCGATACCAGGAAGTTCGATGTTGATAACAAAGCGGCGGTTTTCACCGCTATAGAGATCACCGAGTTGAACGACATAAGTTTCGCCATCTTTCCAATATGGAAGACGTTGCAATACTTCGATTGCTGGCGCTGATGTCATTGCAGTTGTTGGGGTAAGGCGCAGGACTGCGTTGACAATTGTCTTATCGAGTAGGTCATCAACTTCGGCAGCGATTGCACCGACAGCTTCATCGATGGTTCCGGCGAAGCGGTGTGCTCCCCCGCCACCTTGTGCGAGCGCTTCGAGGATCGTCTCGTCATAACCGGTGCCAAGACCGATTGTTGATGTGGTGACCTTGTCTGCTGCGGACTTGGTGGAAACTTCGGTGAAGAATTTTGGATCTTGCTCACCTGAGTTGGCGTGGCCATCGGAGATGAGAAGAAGTGTTGAGCCACCTGTTGCGTGTACGCGAGTGAGTTCGCGAAGGCCAAGTAGGTAACCGGCAGAGATGTCAGTTGATCCACCTGTGTGCATATCGCGGATTGCTTTGCGAAGTGCGGGCAGCTGGTGATCTGCCATCGTTAGTG
>WLHB01000026.1 GCA_009702965.1 Actinomycetota bacterium
AGGGGTTCGAATCCCTTCGCGCGCACGAGTTAAGCCTCGAGTGCCTTTCACACTCGGGGCTTTTCTTTTTCTAGCTGTTATCAGCCAAGCAACGGGCGTACTTCAACCTTACGATTGCACGCCATAGATCCTTCATGGGCCAACGCCATCGCCTCATCGTGACTTGCGGCGTTGATAATCCAGAAGCCACTTTGAAATTCATCGCTATCTACATACGAGCCATCGTGTGTAAGACCAGCACCTGCGCGGTTATCTACAAGCTTGGCACTCTTTGGTGAATCAACGCCACAGGCAAATATCCAGTGGTCATTTTTCTGTAACTTCTCATTAAATATATCAATCGCTGCCATCTCATCAGATGATCCAGTACGTGAGGCTGAGTCGATTACCGAAAGTAGAAAGCGCACGAAATACTCCTTAGCTAGGCGCGAATAATTGCCGTTGCATTAAGAATAATAATGGCAACGGCTACAACAATTCCAAGCTGCTTAGCTGGCAAGATTCCGACGAGCTTTGCGGCAAATGGTGCAGCGATGGTGCCACCAAGTGCGAGACCACCAACGATCGCCCAATTAATGTCGATGCGACCGATTTGAGCAAGGAATCCAACGGACGCAGCCACGGCTACAACAAACTCGGCAGCGCTCACCGTTCCGATAACTTTTCGGGGTTCTGTCGCGGTTGTCGAGATAAGTGTCGGTGTAACTATTGGACCCCATCCACCACCACCGGATGCATCGACAAAGCCACCGGTGAATCCTAGATAGCTAAGGAAGCGAGGGTTCTTAATCTCAATCATATTCACTTGACCTTCGGTTTTGAAAACATTGCGATAGAGCAGAAGGAAACCAAGAAAGAGAAGAAGGGTAGAGATAAAGATCTTTGAACTTGAGAGATCGATGAAGGATAAGAAGGTGGCACCAAGGAATGCGCCAATTCCTCCTGGGATTGCCAGACGTAACAAGATTTTCTTATCAATATTTTCTGCGTGCCAATGCGATGCACCAGATGCCAACGTTGTACCGATTTCAGCAAAGTGCACCGCTGCTGAGGCAACCGCTGCTGAGGCGCCGAGAGTGACTAATAAGGTTGAACTAGTCAGCCCAAAGCCCATGCCGAGAGAACCATCAATAAATTGTGCGATGGTTCCAACGAGAGCAAAGAGAATCCAGGTCATAGGAGAATCTTAAGGATTTTCTCAACGCTTTCTTCAATCGGCGCGGTGCCATCAATCACTAAGTCAGGATGAGTTGGGCGTTCGTAATCTTGGCCCACACCAGTGAAGTTAGGAATTTCACCTGCTGCAGACTTCTTATATAGCCCCTTTGGATCGCGCGAGCGACAGATTTCAACTGGAGTATCGATAAAGATTTCTAAGAATTCTCCATCTTCAAAGATACTTTTTGCGCGCTGACGATCTACTTCAAATGGGCTTACCAGCGCTGAAATAACAATCAAACCTGAATCAACCATTAACTTAGCAACTTCAGAGACGCGGCGAACATTTTCTGCGCGATCTTCAGGGGTGAATCCAAGATCCATATTGAGACCTAGACGAAGATTGTCACCGTCTAGAACATAAGCGTGCGCACCTTGTGCAAAGAGGCGCTTTTCTAGCGCATTTGCGATTGTTGACTTTCCAGAACCTGATAAACCTGTCAGCCACACAACACGAGCCTTCTGGTTCTTCTGCGCACTTCTCTGCACCTTATCAACTTCATAATCTTGGTGTGTGACATTCGAAGATCGGCGCAGTGAGTGACGAATCATTCCGGCACCGACTGTCTTGAGTGTCAGACGATCAACAAGGATGAAGTTTCCGAATTCGCGATCATCTCCGTATGGACGCATCACTAAAGGAATATCGGAGGCAACCTCAACGTCACCAATCTCATTCATTTTGAGGGTATCTGTTGAGATATGTTCGCCAGTATTTACATCGATCTTATGGCGAATCTTTGTGATAATTGCTGGTGTCGTGGATGGTCCGCTAATCATCAAATAGGAACGGCTATGGATCAACGGTTCTTCATTTAGCCAGACAACATGTGCGGCAAAACGGTCTGCTGCGACGAGATCATCTTTTGAAACAGCGATCACATCTCCACGAGTTGCATCTACTTCTGGGGTAAGTACCAGAGTTACCGCATCATCAGTGTCGGCCTTGTTGATCTCTTTTTCAAAGGTAACAATCGATGAAATCGTGGCCTTTTGATTACTTGGGAAAATTGTTACTTCTTCACCCTGTGTAAATGTTCCACGACGTACTGTTCCAGATACTCCACGGAAGTTATCGGCGCGAGCAATCATTTGGATTCGCATAAGACCACTTGCTGAAACATCTTTTGGCTTCTGCCAGCTTTGAATCGCATCTTGCAATGTTTGGCCCTTGTACCAAGGCATATTGGTACTTGGATAGACCACGTTGTCACCAGCGAGTGCACTCAATGGGACTATGTGAATATCTGCGACATCTAAACGCGCAACTGCGCGCTGTATATCAGCAGAAATTGCATCGAAAACTTCCTGCTTATAATCCATCGCATCTAACTTGTTGATAGCGATAATAATTCGAGATACACCCATCAAGGAACAAATGGTGAGGTGGCGAAGAGTCTGTGTTCGCACGCCTTTCATGGCATCGATCAAAACCAAGCCAATGTCTGCGCGCGAAGCTGCGACGACCATATTTCTCGTGTACTGCTCGTGGCCCGGCGCATCGCTGATAATCAGACGTTTTCCATCAAGTAGTGTCATTGAACGGTAAGCAACATCAATGGTGATTCCTTGTTCACGCTCTGCTTCTAGTCCATCGGTGAGAAGACTGAAGTCGATTTCACCAGCAGGAATCGTTGAACCACTCCGGCGAACTTTGCGTGCAGCACCGATTGTGTCGTGAGGAATACTGTCGGTTTCGACAAGCAAGCGACCAATGAGCGTGCTTTTTCCATCATCAACGCTGCCACATGTGAGAAGTCGAACGATTGCTCCACTCATTAGAAGTAACCCTCCGTCTTTTTCTTCTCCATGGAATCCTCATTCTCTCCATCAATGAGACGAGTTGCTCGTTCGCTGAGTTTTACTTGCAGTACTTCTTCGACGATTTCTTCCATTGTAGTTGCAGTTGATTCAACTCCTGCAGTAAGTGGATAACAGCCCAATGTACGAAAGCGAACCATCTTCATTGTTGGTTTTTCATCATCGCGAAGTTGAAAGCGATCGTCATCGACCATAATCATCTGATCTCCACGAGCAACCATCGGACGTTCTTTTGCAAAATAAAGTGGATTTACTTCAATTCCTTCTTGCAAGATGTAATGCCAAATATCTGCCTCAGTCCAATCTGAGATTGGAAAGACCCGCATGGTCTGTTCTGGTGCTAAACGAGTGTTGTAGGTACGCCATAACTCTGGGCGTTGTTCACGCGGATTCCAACGATGTCCCGGATCGCGCACGCTAAAGATGCGCTCCTTTGCCCGGCTCTTCTCTTCATCGCGTCTAGATCCGCCGATTGCAGCATCAAAGCCATGCATATCAAGGGCCTGCCGTAACGCGACTGTCTTCATAACGCGCGTGTATTCAGAGGCATTTGTATTGAATGGGTTGATTCCAGATGCCTTACCTTCTTGGTTGGTATGAACGATCAACTGTGACTTGGTTTCGGCTGCGATCCTGTCTCGAAACGAAATCATCTCTTTGAATTTCCAGGTTGTATCAATGTGTAACAAAGGGAATGGAATCGGTGAGGGGTAGAAAGCCTTACGGGCAAGATGAAGCAGAACCGATGAATCTTTACCAATTGAGTACATCATCACGGGTTTCTTAAAGCCAGAGGCTGTTTCACGAAGAATCTCAATAGATTCATTCTCTAGCTCTTTAAGAATTGCTGCAATTTTACTCATATCCTCACTGCCTTAAAGTTGTAATCGGAGATTTCTTTCCCAATTTCTGCAAGAAAATCTTCTTGCACCTTACTTGATTTATCTTGCTTTACCGTTGTTGGGGCAAGAGTTAACTGGTCCCAATCAGAGAAGCCATCGAACTGAGCAAACTTTTGAATCTCTCGCACTTTTTCAGGATTCTGTAGGTCAACAAAATCCACATCTAAGATCGGGCAACCTTGCTCTTTAGCGAAGTGCAGGTAATCGCTGTAGAACTTGGTGTAATTTGTGATGAATGTTTCGAATTCACGTGGATCAAGATTAATCACAAGATCTGAAGTGCTCGCTGTATGCCATTTTCCTGATGCGTTTGCCTTTTTGTGGGAAACAAATCGATCAAGATGATTTCGCCTGAGAAAGATAATGTGTGGTTTGAATTCAGCGATTATGGATTGCAGAACTGGATCTGATAAGTGCTGAGGGAAAATCTTGATGATATGGATTCCAGGAAGACTTTGAATTGCAGCCATGGTGCGATGAGCATCTAAAGATGTTGTTTCAAACTTGTAGTACTTCCAGCTCTTGCGCTGTTTACGAAGATTAAGTGAGTAGCGAAGAGAGAAGAATGGATAGAAGCGATTAATTCGTTCGATCTGTGAATTCCACGCGTTAAATATGAAGAATTCACCGTAGTACCTAAAGCCTACTTTTTCATTAGAGAGCAGGCTTCCGATCGCATGGGTTCCAGAACGAGGGAATGAGACGACGAAAACAATCTTTGATTTAACAGGCACCGGCTTCTTGATGTATCGCGTAAAAAAATACTTAGGCAAGGCTTTGATATTCAAGAGAGCCTTTTTAAAGGTGAGAAGTGCGTCAGATTGAGCGGGCTTTTTGCCATCTCTGCGCTTATCGGACATTTTCTGATCTTATCAGTGGCCTATTTGATTCTTGGTAGTCTTGGCACATGGCATCGAATCCAATCAACACAATGGATCGATTCACCTCATTTTCACAGGAAATTCAAGCCATTGAGGCTATTCGCAAGTCCCGCAGATCAAAGATAAAAAAATATCCTACGGTGAGCGTGGTCGTCTCTACGCTTCGACCAAGTGATCTCTCGAATTTACTCAATCAATTACTCACTCAATCACTTCCATCATTTGAACTTGTTCTTGGGTTACACGCAATTGATTTATCACCTTCGCATAAGAAGCAAATCTCTGCACTCAACCGCCGCAAGGTAAAAGTCGTTATCGAGAAATTTTCAAAAGAAAAAACTTTAGGTGAGATCCTTACGGCCTTGGCAGAGTCATCACACGGTCAATTTATTGCCAAAATGGATGACGATGATTATTACGGTCCTGAACACCTGCATGATTTACTTGACGCTGCTCTTAGCACTGGCGCTGATGTTGTTGGGCGAGCGATGAATTATGTCTACCTCGAACCACTCCAATTAACTGTCCGTCGATTTGCACCACATGGCACACAAGCGGTGGAGCTCTGGAGTGATTGGGTCTGCGGCGGAACGATTCTTGCAAAACGTGACAAGGCTGAGGCCGCAGGCTGGTTTGGTTCAGGCAATACAGCCGTTGATCGTTTCTTACTCAGTGGCATCACAAATAATGGTGGAAAGATTTGGCGGACTTTTGGTGCTGGCTATATCTATCGTCGCACATTTACATTTCACACCTATGTGACTAATTATTCTAAATACCTTAACGGTGCTAATGAGCAAGTAGTCGGTCTTTGGGAAAATCCGATTTTCGGAGGCCCTCGATGAGTTACCAGCCATATCGCTTTAGCCGCCCCAATGATCTTTCACTGGTGGCGCGTCCAAAACTATCTGTTGCTGTTGTAATCGCCTGTCGTGACGGTCAAGAAAAACTGGATCTCGTGTTGGCATCCCTTGCCGCACAGAATTATCCAAGCGCCCTTACATCGGTCTACGTAATCGATGATGGAAGCGCAAAAGCGCTGGTTCTACCGAAGGTAAAGCCAGTAAAAACCAAATTGATTTCATATAAGAATAGCCCCGGCAAGTGGGGCAAGACCGCAGCTACCAATGATTGCGTAGCTCGCCTGCGTGAAGATGTGCTCTGGTTTATTGATGCTGACATGATTTTTGAACCAAATCATTTAGCCCACCACATGAAATGGCATCATGACAATGATGATTATGCAGTGCTTGGGTGGAAACGTTTTGTTAAGAATTGGTCGTATCACCCAGAAGATCTATATGCCGCCCTTAAAGGTGGAGCATTCGAGCAATTGCATAGTGAGAGTTGGGGCAAAGATCTCTGGGAAGATCGCGTGCGACGCACCAATGACTTGGTAAACCCGGCACTCGATGGGTATCGAGCATTTGTGGGCGCAACATTTTCAATGAGAAATGATCGCTGGCGCGAACTTGGTGGTTATAACCGCAACCTCGTTACAGGGGAAGATACCGAAATTGGCTGGCGCATTTTTACTCATGGACTTCGCACAGTGGTAGATCGCAGCGCCAATTCATGGCATCTGGGATACAGCACCGTTGAATCAAATAAAGATCAGATTCATCGCCACAATGACCCATCTCTGGCACAAGTGATTCCACAGATGCATAGCGTTCGCGCTAAGAGCAACTTTGCATGGTCAGTTCCTACCTATCAAGTTTTTGTTGATGTACGCCAGACAACGCTTTCGCAGTTTATTGAAATGCGTTCACAGTTGCTTGCGCTACCGGGAACCAATGCGCACTTCACATTGCTCGCTCCATGGAAGTTGCTTTCGAAGCGTTATTCACCTGTCGGAGATATCTATGCAGACTTGCGTGAAATTCGTAATTGGCTACAAGGCGATTCTCAATATGCACTTGAAGAAATTGATGAAAGTGCAGAGATCGCTATTGAAACAATTCTTGAAAAGTTTTCTCATGGATCAACTCCATATTACATATTTGCAGAAGCCCGAGTAAATATTGACCTTAAGGATCTAGTAGATCAGCTACTTGTGAGCGAACAAGGGCTTGTGGGGGTTGCAGATAAGTTTGATAGAAGAGCCTTTGCACTCATCGCACCTGCTCTAGGAAGAGCGCTCGAAAGTGATGACTCGCTTTATCGCAGCATCTCTAGCCAGTGGGGCGTGCACTGGATGAATGACGACCAATTTGCGGTTCTCAATCAAGGTAAACACAACCGCCTTCGCCGGTTTATGCGCTATCTCAAAAGAGAAGGCAAGAAGGTCAATTCACCATTGCAGCTAGTAATTTTTATAAAGAAGATCACATCTCTTCTATTAAGAAAAGTGTTAGGCCGTGGATAAGCCCACCATCATCCTTGCAACTAGCAATGGAATCGGAATGGGCCACCTGGCACGCGCTTCGGCTATTGCGCTAGAACTTAAAGATAGAGCGAACCCAGTATTGGTCTCAGTTGCAGGTGGAATTGCTGAAATTCCATCAACGATGGGCATCCCTTGTGAATACATTCCAGGGAAAACACGTCGTTGGATGCCGGCACACCGCTGGGATAGGTATTTTCGCGATCGATTAATTGCAATTGCAGACGAAACGGGTGCATCAGTGATCTCATTTGATGGCGTCGTTCCTTACCCAGGATTTATTGCAACGAAGTTAAAGAGACCAGATTTAAAGATTGTCTGGGTTAGACGCGGGTTGTGGCAGAAAAACATTCTGAGGTTCGCACTTCCTCTTCAATCTCGATTGGTTGATCAGATTATTGAACCAGGCGATGTAGCGCGCTCTTATGATCACGGTCCAACTTCACATCGCAGCGACTCGTTTGTTTCTTCACCAGTCTCTCTCTATTCGCCGCAACGAGCCATGAGTCGTGTAGATGCGCGGAAAGTACTCGGATTAGATGCTCAACGCCCTGCTGTTCTTGTTCAATTAGGAACAGGCGATAGCGATATGAATGAAAAGATGACTGCAGCCTTATCTGGATTAGTTGGCTGGCACGATCTACAGGTTGTACTGCTCAAAGATCCAGTTGATAGCACTGGCAAAAGCCTTGTTCCAGCAGGCCTAGAGATCAAAGTCCAGCGCTATTTCCCACTCGCCAATGTATTGGCCGCCTTTGATGCAGCGATCGCCGCGACTGGCTATAACAGCGTGCACGAATTGTTACCGGCACAAGTGCCAACAGTATTGATTTCAAATATTAGAGGTACCGATGATCAAGATGCTCGCGCACAGTGGTGTCACGATCATGGATATGCACTGCGTGCAGAGCATTCAAATCTCTCTGAAATTACCGCGACAGTACGAAAGTTACAGGATTTGAATACTCGTACCGCGCTTGCAGATAAGTGTGCAGCACTTAAAGATACCTCTGGCGGCAGAGAGATAGCTGATTTGTTGATCTCCTTGGCCACGACAAAGAAAAAAACAAAGCCTTTAACCCAGCTACTTCGCTTGATTGCAACTCAAGGAATTCATAAGGCGACATACATGTACAGACTTATTCGCCCATATAAGAAGAGTCAACCAATCAGTGAGTCAGAGACAATATTTAGTAATGAAACGAGCGCAGATTTCTTGCGTACACACATCAAAGGCAACCAGCGCTTTGAACATATGATTGCAAGCGCTTCACCTGCATATCAAGAACGCCGCCACCAGATTTCACGAGCGGCTTATGGCAAGTAAGGCCTATGCACGTGTCTAAGGAGATATCTAAAGAAGAAGCCAAGGAGATGATTGCGGCTGCATCGAGCGGTTCGACAAGAACAATCATCGGAATTGTAGGAAAGCCAGGTGGCGGAAAATCTACGCTCTCAAAGTTTTTAGTAAAAGGTTTCGATCCGCTGCTTGTCTCAGTATTGCCGATGGATGGATTTCACTTAAGCAATAAGGTATTGAAATCACTTGGTCGTTCGGAGAGAAAAGGTGCGCCAGATACCTTCGATGTAAAGGGCTTCACCAATTTGCTTGAACGGATTGCCCACGATCACAGTAATTCGATCTACTACCCAATCTTTGATCGCTCAATCGAAGAGTCGATCGCGGCTCAAGGTGTTGTACTCCCCAGCACGCGCGTCGTTATTGTTGAAGGCAATTATCTGATGCACGATCAGGGCGGATGGGAAGAAGTATCACCCCTACTTAGCCAATGCTGGTATGCCTTTCTTGATGAAGATGTGCGCATTTCTCGTCTGATTTCTCGTCATATCGCCTTCGGCAAAGATCCAGAGAGCGCTAAAGAGTGGGCGAAGGGGACAGATCAACGCAATGCAGAACTTATTGAGGCAGGCGTTGCGCGCTGTGATTTTCTAGTTCGTACCTAGTTACCCGTATAGTTTCCCTACGTGCGATTCTTAAATACCCCCACCTTTGATCTGACATATGACGATGTATTCATGGTGCCAAGTGCATCAGATCTTCTCAGCCGAATGGATGTTGATCTCTCGTCAGTAGATGGATCAGGAACCACTATTCCTATCGTTGTTGCGAATATGACGGCTATCTCTGGACGACGCATGGCAGAGACCGTTGCGCGCCGCGGCGGTATCGCTGTGATTCCACAAGATATTCCACATGCTGTCGTTCATGATGTGATTTCCTGGGTTAAGTGGCGCCATCCATTTTTTGATACAGCAATCACACTTGCGCCAACTGAAACTGTTGCAGATGCAATTAGTTTGATCAATAAGCGAGCACATGGTGCGATTGTGGTTGTCGAAAACAATAAACCCGTAGGCATTATTACTGAAGATGATTGCACTTCTGTTGATCGATTTACTCAACTCTCCCAGGTGATGACGAAGAACCCATTTGTGATATCTGATTCATTTAATCCGCGTGAAGCATTTGATTTCTTGCATGAACATCGTCGGACCGTCGCGCCTGTAGTAAATGCTGCAGGAGATTTGGTTGGGATCCTTACTCGCGTAGGTGCACTGCGCGCAACGCTCTACACCCCAGCGCTCGACGCCAAGGGCAGGTTGCGTATTGCGGCCGCCGTTGGAATTAATGGCGACGTTGCGGCAAAAGCGAAGGCACTTATTGATTCTGGCGTTGATGTTTTAGTTGTTGATACCGCCCATGGCCACCAGAAGAAGATGATTGAGGCGCTTAAGATTATTCGCGCACTTAACCCAACTATTCCAATCGTTGCGGGAAATGTTGTGACGGCAGAAGGTACGCGTGATTTGATCGCAGCCGGTGCTGACATTGTTAAGGTAGGAGTAGGCCCAGGTGCGATGTGTACAACACGTATGCAGACCGGTGTTGGGCGACCACAATTTTCTGCAGTTTTGGAATGTGCAGCAGCAGCGAAAGAGCTAGGAAAGTCTGTGTGGGCAGATGGTGGGGTTCGTCATCCACGCGATGTCGCATTAGCTCTGGCCGCTGGCGCATCACAAGTGATGATTGGTTCGTGGTTTGCTGGAACATATGAATCACCTGGAGATTTGCAGCGTGATGCTCAAGGAAAACTCTTTAAGGAATCTTTTGGAATGGCATCTGCACGCGCTGTCGCTGCCAGAACATCAAGTGAAGATGCCTTTGATAGAGCACGAAAAGCGCTATTTGAAGAAGGAATTTCAACATCTCGAATGTATCTCAACTCAGCACGGCCTGGCGTTGAAGATCTCCTTGATGAAATCATTGCCGGCGTTCGTTCATCATGTACATATGCTGGCGCGAGAAACCTTAATGAATTTGCAGAACGTGCGACCGTTGGGATTCAATCGTCAGCGGGATATGCAGAAGGTCGCCCGCTACATTCGTCTTGGAGTAACTAGGGCTGAATAACTACGAACGGAATAACTAAGCGCGAAGTGCGATTGCAAATTCGCGAAAATCTTCAACCAAGAGATCAATCTCTGCCTGGCCATGCGCCAAGCTGATAAGCCACTGCTCATCAAGACCTGGTGGAGTGATAATTCCGCGATTAAGTGAGAAGAGCCAATGCGCTTCTGCAATACGAAAATCTGTCGCCTTATAGTCTCGGTAATTGCGAACAGGATTTGTTGACCACGTTACGCAGCCCTTTACGCCAAATCCAACTGTGTGAGCAGGCAATTCAAACTCATCGATAATGGCACTGATTCGATCGAGCGCCTGCATATTGAACGCTTCAGCCTTCGCCATCGCTTCATCTGTGCAGATGCGATCGATAGCGCGAATACCGGCCATCGCGAGTGGGTTTCCGTTAAAGGTTCCAAAGTGAGCCATCTTGCCGTTAGTTACATAATCCATGTACTTCTTCTTTCCACCGAATGCTGCAAGTGGAAGTCCGCCGCCAATAGATTTTGCAAGAGTAATGAGATCTGGCTTAACACCAAGGCGAGCAGCTGCTCCCTTAGGTCCAGCTGTTAGACCGGTCTTTACTTCATCAAAAATGAGAACAACGTTGTACTTATCGCAGAGAGCACGGACACCTTCGAGATATCCAACATCTGGCAAGACGATCGCGAGATTTTCTAGTACTGGTTCAACGATAAAGCAGGCAATCTTCTTTGAATTCTTCTTAAACATCTTCTCGAGAGCTTCGAGGTTATTGAAAGGAACGACGTAGATGTCTCCTGGAACGAGGTTGGAGTCGATGTAAGCCTTTGGTTTCTCTGGATTACCAATTTTATCTAGTGGTGGTTTTGATGAAACAACAAATGGGTCATAGCTGCCGTGATAGCCACCCTCAACTTTGAGGATTCCCATCTTCTCTGTTGCAGATCGAGCCACTCGAAC
>WLHB01000027.1 GCA_009702965.1 Actinomycetota bacterium
ACTCGTCGCTACACCTCTGAAATCTTGCCGATCATCGGACCAGAGCGAGATATACCTGCCCCTGATATCGGAACCGATGAGAGAAATATGGCGTGGATGATGGACACGTACTCGGTGAATGCTGGTTTCTCTGTGCGCGGAGTTGTTACCGGCAAACCAATAGTTCTCGGAGGATCGATCGGAAGAAACTCTGCGACAGGTGATGGAGTTGCAATTTCAACGCGTGAAGCGCTTCGAATACGCGGTATTGATCCAGTGGGTGCCACGGTAGCCATTCAGGGATTTGGAAAAGTCGGGTACTGGGCTGCAGTTGCACTAGAGGGCATGGGAATGAAGGTTGTCGCAGTAAGTGATGTCAATGGGGCTGTCATCGGCTTTGAAAATGTAGATGCGCTCTGGGCACACTTTCTTGAGCATAAGAATCTCGATGCACCCGGCACCGATCGAATAAGTAATATAGAGCTTTTGCACTTAGATGTTGATGTGCTTATTCCTGCTGCTCTCTCTGATGCAATTACAGCCCAGACCGCTTCTGGAATCAAGGCAAAAATTGTTGTGGAGGGTGCTAATGCTCCAACAACACCAGAGGGAGATGCGATTCTCAACGAGAATGGAGTTCTCGTTGTACCTGATATTTTGGCGAACTCAGGTGGAGTAATTGTCTCTTACTTTGAATGGGTGCAGGATAAGCAGAACTATCCATGGAATTCCGATGAAGTGAAGACCAATCTCAATAGCATCTTGATGAAGGCGTTTCACGAGGTAGAAGAGATGGCAACAACCCGAAAAGTTACCTGGCGCGAAGCTGCACATATGTTGGGAGTTGCCCGCGTTGCCGAGGCGCACAAACTCCGTGGGCTCTATCCGTAAAGACGATATTCGTCTGCGAAGATCTAGTCACGCATAACAAGACGCAGTTGCATCCACACCGCTAAACGATCATCCGGATTATCTAGAGTGATATTAAATAAATCCTTCACTCTACGAAGGCGATATCGCAGCGTGTTAGCGTGAATAAAGAGAGATTCCGCTGCGAGTGCAATATCACCCACCGCATCTAGCCATGCGGTTACTGAATCTGCATAGTTAGTTTTATTCTCAAGATCATATGCGAGCATGGCTGTGATTCCTGGATGTTTGAGCATAGGTTCACGAATGAGTTCGTCTGCAACATGAGCAAGCAACACTCTCGCATGTACATCACCAAGCTTTGCAACGACAGGAAGATCTGAATTGAGCGTTGTTATTCGCAAAATGTCATCTATTTCACGACGCATACTTGGCAGGTCGGCAGGTTGGGTTGACGCATGCGAAATGGCTGCACGGATATGGTCCTTAAATGCAACGTGAATGGAGGTGAGTGCGCCATTAATCAGACGTCGAACAGACTCTTCTTCACCTCCAGGCAAGAGCACATAAACAGTTCGAGGAGTAGTTGTTATCGCGGCGTCAGGACGGAAGACGGTCAGATATTTCGAGAGTTCGTTGCTCAAGTGTGTGATCAGAGGAACCGTCCCATTTGTGTGGGGGACTGCAGCAAATCCTACGAGTGAGAGAACTGTTCCAGCGGGGATTGCTAATCGATAGGCGACTTCTTTACCGGTTAGTGATGCATCGAGTGCCGAACGCAAAGTTCCTTCACGAACCTGGAACTCCGACTTGTTATTGAGCTGGCTTCCTAGAATATGCAGAGCAGCCAATCGTCCGCCTTCAAGAAGTAATCGCTCACCTTCTTGAGTGATCCCACCAACACTTTCAATAGCCCAGATTGTGCCGAGTGGCTTTTCACCGGCCTTCACCGCGATCGCAGCGCGAGCAAACTCATCGCTTGCTTCTGGAAATCGCGTAACACCGTTGCTGGCCAACACGGATCGATACTGAGCCAAATTTCTCTCCATGTCAGGTACATGGCGACCCAATATGCCCTGTTCGCGGATTCCATCGATGCGCTGATCCGGTAGCGATGAGTAAGCCAAAACTCTTCGATCCATATCCTCAATTGCGACTGAGCCACCAATAATTGACGCTAAAGAATTTGCTAAGGTGTAGAGCTCATCACCAAGAATTGATGCAGATGGATTAATGGATCCTTGAGATCCCAGGATCGTGTGCAGAATTGCATCAAGGTGCTGCCAGACAATTTCATCGCTCGCAGCAAGCAAAGTAATGTTCCGCAATTGCGCTTGTGCGATCAGCGAGCTTGCATCCTCACCGCGCACCTTAATGATCACTGCTGAGTATCCGATCATTGCAGCTGATTGAAGTATTTCTATCGCTGCGCGTTCACTCACTCTGACGCCGCTCAAGATCAGGATTGAATCAGGCTCATTGGGTAGTGCATCGATGGGATCATGCAGAACGGTTCCGCGGACAGATCGCGCTAGCGTCTCTGGATAATGGAGAACTCGAATCTCTTCTGAATTTCGCTCAGAGAAAGCCTTTAGCAAATCGGATAAGAGCACCTCTCAACCATAGGCCAATCGGCTCAACAATGATATGGAAAAGTAGTCCACTATGGCCTCATGAGCCCCGTCGATCTTAGAAAAACTCCTGAGGGGCAGATACTCTCTCTCTTTCCATCTGGAACGAGCCTGAATGAGAGCAATGAGCTTCTACTCGGTGGGTGTTCAGCATCAGAGCTAGTAGCCACCTTTGGGACGCCAGCGCTGATCATTGATGAATCTGCGTTGAGAGACCGCGCACGACGTTATCAGGATGCATTACGCAGTAGATGGCCGAACTCTGAAGTTATCTGGGCCTCCAAATCGCTCCCATTGACCTCTGTATTTCGAGTACTTGGTGAAGAAGGTCTTGGAATTGATGTCGCAGGTGGCGGTGAACTCGTTATGGCCCTAGCTGCAGGAATCAATCCATCGAAAATCGTGATGCATGGAAATGCAAAAACTGATGAAGAGATTGAAATGGCGGTGAAGGCCGGGGTCGGCACCATTGTTGTAGATAATTTTGATGATATTGATCGATTAGAGAGATTTGTACAGAACGAGCAAGCGGTCTTGGTACGAATTATTCCTGGTATTTTGCCTGACACTCATCTAGCCAATGCCACAGGCCAGAACGACTCGAAATTTGGCTTATCTATCGACGATGCCAAGGTTGCAATCGCTCGATTGAAGGCGAGTAATAAACTTCGACTTGATGGGTTGCACCTCCATCTCGGCTCGCAAATCATGTCTACAGAGCCATTTATTCAGTCATTACAAGCGATAGCCTCACTTGGCGAGTTTTCGGTCTACGACTTAGGTGGCGGTCTTGGCGTGCGCTACACATATGCGGATAGTCCGCCAACTATTGAAGAGTATCTCGATGCACTTATTGGAGCCGCCCGCAAGTATTTGCCTGCCAGTGCCAAAATTATGATCGAACCCGGTCGCTCGATGGTCGCTGATACCGCAGTCACTTTGTATCGAGTGGTCACCATTAAACGTTCCACACGCACTTTTGTTGCCATTGATGGTGGCATGGCCGATAACTTAGAAGTCTCTCTGTATGGACAGAGATTTGAAGCGACGGTGGCCACTCGCGTCGGCGGGGGAGAGCTTTATTCACTCGTTGGCCGCCACTGCGAATCAGGGGATATCTTGATTGATGGCGTGAAGCTTGTAGATCCAAAGATTGGGGAGATCATCGCCGTACCAGTAACAGGGGCATACTGTTTAACAATGGCAAATAACTACAACGGTGCACGTCGCCCACCGGTAGTTTTCTGTAAAGATGGCGTGGCTCGAGCTGTCGTCAGGCGCGAAACGTATGACGATTTGTTGGCAAGGGATGTCACCTGAGGAATCGCGATTGAAGGATTGCGATTGAGTCGAATGGCCAAGGAGCGACCTAGTTCTTAGTCCGATTACCCAGCGAAACTAGCTCATCACCGTGCCATTATTCGAAGGTCGCGCTGACCACGAGGGTGTGAGCGCGACAAACCGTAAGAACCGTGAACGATCACTTCTTCGCCCACTGTTCGGCATCTATTGCCAAGACGCAAGAAAGGACTACCTATGAAGAAAAAATTCTCATCGATTGCGATCTCTACTGCCGTAATTCTTGTTATGGGACTCACATTCTCGAGCCCTTCACAAGCAGCAGCTGAAATAAAAGTTGGCGATACATGTCCTAAGTTAGCTGCTACCGCAAAAGTGGGGCTAATAACCTACAAATGTATTCTCGTTAAAGGCAAGCGTGAATGGTCTGAGCCTTGGTTCACTGCACTAAAGAAGAACCATGCCATTTATAGAACTCTTCCTGCAGATATCAAGGCAAAGGGAAAGCTCACATTTGCTACAGATCCTACCGATCCACCATTCCAGTTCTTTAGCGCTGGCAATGATCTCGTTGGTGCTGAAATTGATTTAGCAAATGCGGTCGGCAAAGTTCTCGGAGTAAAGGTTGAATTTGTTTCATCTGGATTCTCAGCCATTATTCCTGGCGTTGAGGCAGGACGATTTGATGCCTCAGTATCGGCATTTGCTAGTACTACTGCTCGACAGAAGATCGTTGATTTTGTTACCTACTTCAACTCTTCTAGAGCATTCCTGTACAGAAAAGGCACACTTCCAAACATTAAGGATGAGACAGATCTCTGTGGACTTAAAGTTGGAATTCCTGCAGGAACAACGATGGCAACTGCAATTGTGGGGCTAAGCACAAACTGCACAACCGCAGGCAAAGCTGCAATTGCATATTCTCTCTATCCTGATCAGGCAACCACTGTTCTTGCTGTGAGATCTGGTCGCGCTGATCTGACCATTCTCTCAGCACATGTCTCTTCTTGGTGGCAGCAAAATGGCGAGGGTGAATTTGAAGTACTCTTGCGACCAACTCAGGGAGCCGACTTTAACGGCATGGTTGTTCGTAAGGGCGGCCTATCAACGGTGATGCAAAAAGCAATTCAACAACTTATGGATGATGGAACGTTTACAACCATCTTCACTAAGTGGAATATCGAAAAGCTCGCGCGCGCCAAGGCAGAAATCAATATAAGTACACGATAAAGATGGAGGTGACGAGATTGGATTCTAATAAAGAGCAGGGTCCAATCTCGCCCACCCCAATAAATTCTGGCGCAACAATTCTTAACGCAGTCCCTATCCGCCACTATGGGCGATGGATTGCCACCATATTCCTGCTTCTTGTAGCGGCGGTTATGGTGAAATCTATTTTGACTAATCCTCGATTCCGTTGGGGAGTAGTCGGTGAATACATCATCAGCGCTCCGATCATGGATGGTTTGCAACTAACTTTGCTTCTGACTGTAGTGGCGCAATTTCTTGGAATTCTGATCGGCATAATCTTGGCGATTATGCGTTTGTCTTCTAACCGAGTACTTGCTCGTGCAGCCTGGATCTATATCTGGTTCTTCCGAGGTACGCCATTACTCGTTCAACTGATCTTTTGGTACAACATCTCCGCTCTCTATCCTGAGATTTCAATTGGCATTCCCTTCGGTCCGACCTTCTGGCAAGGTAACGCGAATGAGTTAATTACGCCCTTTGCAGTAGCTATTCTCGGATTGGCACTCAACGAAGGTGCCTACATGGCCGAGATTGTTCGCGGTGGTATTGCTGGAATTGATCGAGGACAATCTGAGTCCGCAAAGGCTCTTGGTATGACACATATGCAAACTCTGCGTCGAGTAATTTTGCCGCAGGCGGTAAAGGTAATCATTCCTCCCACAGGTAATCAAACAATCCTTATGTTAAAAACCACTTCACTGGTGAGCGTGTTGGCACTTGCCGACCTTCTCTATACCGCGCAGACAATTTATGCCCGCACCTTTGAAACTATGCCGCTACTTATGGTGGCAAGTTTGTGGTATCTAGGAATTACATCAGTACTCACCTTCGGACAATTTTTCCTTGAGCGACATTTCTCAGAAGGCAAACGAGATCAAATCTCATTTACCCAACGCTTTGCCGGCAGAGTTTCAATGCGCAAAGGCGCTGCACAGATGGAAGAAGCAGGGAAGGTAAAGCAGAATGATTGAGCCTGCGCTACGAGTTGAAGGTGTTCGAAAGTCATATGGCAGCGTTGAAGTCCTCAAGGGAATAGATATGCAGGTAAAGCCAGGAGAAGTGGCATGCCTGGTCGGTCCATCTGGATCTGGAAAATCAACGTTTCTTCGCTGCATCAATCACTTAGAGAAGATCAACTCGGGCCGCCTCTACGTTCACGGCGAACTCGTTGGATACCAGGAGAAGAAGGGTCGTCTCTACGAACTCTCCGATCGCGAGGTGTGTCGCAAGCGTGCTGAGATCGGGATGGTTTTTCAGAACTTCAATCTCTTCCAACATATGAGCGTCCTTGAAAACATTATTGAAGCGCCTACGAGAGTATTGAAAATTTCGAAAGAAGAGGCTGTAATTCACGCTCGTGAACTCCTAGAGCTTGTCGGCCTTTCTGGTCGTGAAGATAGTTTGCCTAAGCAACTCTCAGGCGGACAGCAACAACGTGTGGCCATCACACGTGCGCTAGCAATGAGACCAAAACTCATGTTATTTGATGAACCAACATCAGCACTTGACCCTGAACTTGTGGGGGAGGTTCTCGCAGCGATGCAAGATCTCGCAAATTCAGGAATGACCATGATTGTGGTCACTCATGAGATGGGATTCGCTCGCAAAGTTGCAGATACTGTGGCCTTTATGGATGCAGGTCTCATTGTCGAAACTGGACCACCAGATCAACTCTTAGATAGTCCGCAACACGAACGCACAAAGTCGTTCTTCTCTAAAGTGCTCTAAGCCTTCACAGATTATTGCAACGAGAACTTAGTGGTGTTCGATCTCACGAACATCGTTCATCGTTGGTTTAGGAACTTGCTCAGCATGCGCGACTGCAAAGCGCTTACGCAACTTTGACTTCAACAGGCCAGGTCGGCGAACACCGCGGTTATCGCTCTCTTCAAGTTCAAGAGGTGCATTCTGTTCGTGCTGTGTAAGTAGCCACGCCTTCTCAGCTGAGATTGGCTCGTGTACTTCAACAAATTCACCAGATGGCATCATGACAAGACGTCCAGTTTCACGTCCATGGAGAACAAGTTCACGGTCAGCTCGCTGAAGTGAGAGACAGAGACGTTTGGTGATAATAAATGCCAGTGGCGGTAGAACAAAGATTCCAATTCGGCTAAACCACATGATCTGGTTGATTGAGAGATCAAAGGCGGTTGCTATGAGGTCATTTCCTCCATTGAGTAGAGCAACGAGCATGAAGGTAAGTGACATGACTCCAAGTGCGGTGCGATTTGGAGCATTGCGTGGACGATCAAGGATGTGATGCTCGCGCTTATCTCCTGTAATCCATTGTTCAATAAATGGATAGAGCGCCATTCCGGTAAAGATGATGCCAGGGACAATCAGTCCTGGAATCAAAATGTTAAGCGAAAGGGTGTATCCAAAGATCACGGGTTCAAGTGGTGGAGCCATTCGAACCAAACCATCGAGCCATCCCATGTACCAGTCGGGCTGTGAACCTGCTGTTACCTGTCCCGGCGTATATGGACCATAGAGCCACAACGGGTTGATAGATGCGACAGCGCCTAAGAATGCAGTAACTCCAAAGACGATGAAGAAGAAGCCGCCTGCCTTTGCCATGTAGATCGGCATCAGTGAGTAACCAACAACATTCTTTTCGGTGCGACCTGGACCTGGGTATTGAGTGTGCTTCTGGTACCAGACCAACATCAAGTGAACTGTGATCAGAGCCAAGAAAATTCCAGGAAGAATCAAAATGTGAACGGTGTAGATACGAGGAATAAATGCAATTCCAGGGAATTCACCTCCGAAGAGAAGAAACGCTAAGAATGTTCCCACAACAGGGACTGCTTGAATAATTGCATGTGCAATTCGAATTCCTGTTCCTGAAAGAAGATCATCAGGAAGTGAGTAGCCCAAGAATCCTTCAACGATTCCAAGGGTTAAGAGACCAATTCCGAGAATCCAGTTGAATTCACGTGGCTTACGAAATGCTCCTGTGAAGAAGACGCGCATCAAGTGAACAACAATGGATGCCATAAATATCAAAGCTGACCAGTGGTGAATTTGGCGCATCAAGAGGCCACCACGAACTTCAAATGAGATATCGAGGGCAGAGGCGTAAGCGGCAGACATTTCAACGCCCTGGAGCGGAACATATGCGCCGTCATAGACGACTTCACGCATTGAAGGATCAAACCAGAATGTCAGGAAGGTGCCTGAAAGGAGCAGGATGATAAATGAGTAGAGCGCAATCTCACCGAGCATAAAGGACCAGTGATCAGGGAAGACTTTCTGAAGATTCTTCTTCATCCAGGCTGCAGCACCGGTTCGGTCATCTACATAACTTGCTACATTTCCTGCAATACGCTCACGTGCGCTCATGCTGATCGCTCCCAAAAACTCGGTCCGACAGGTTCATTAAATGGTGCTTGTGCGATGAGGAACCCTTCTGCATCGACAGTGATTGCTAATTGAGGCAACGGACGTGCAGCAGGCCCGAAGATGACCTTGGCTGCGCGTGTTACATCAAATGTTGATTGGTGACATGGACAGAGCAGATGCTTTGTCGTTTGTTCGTAGAGTGCAACAGCGCAACCCATATGTGAACAGATCTTTGAAAATGCGATGATGCCTTGGTAAGTCCAGGAAAGACGCTCTGCATCGAGATTGAATTCCTCTGGGCGAAGGCGAATCAACAAGACTGCATCCTTTGCAATGTCATTAAGTGAATGATGGTCCTTACCTGGAGCAAGTTCAGGCAGAGTCTGAGCAACTGCGCCAATCTCTAAATCCTCAGGTCTAATCGGGCGATCACCTGGATCGGTAACTAAGCGCGAGCCAGCTTTCCAACTCGTTGTTCTCAGCGCATTTCCAGGTGTTGGACCAAGATCTCCTAAGAATAAAATGGGGGATAAGCCGACAAGGCCGAGCGAGAGTCCGAGACTGCGCTTGATCAGTGAGCGACGACCAAGTCCGGCAGCAGCAGCGCCTTCTTTTGCAGTCTTTACAAATGCTTCACGATCAGCATCTGGTGATCGCAGTTCATGACGATGTGCAATAACTTCATGATCAGGCATCAAAGTCTTAGCCCAATGAACTGCACCTAGTCCGATAAACAAAAGCGCTGCGGCAAAACCTAAGCCAAGCAGAAGTTGATGAAGGTTTTGATCTCCCATAAGCGGAATGAAGATAAAGCGGTCAACTGGAATGAAGAGATACGAGTAAATGAAAACGATTGTTCCAAGAGAGGAGAGTCCAAAGAGAATAGCAACCTGACGTTCTGCGCGGTCGGCGGCTTTAGGATCAACATCGCTTTGACGTAACTTATGTTCTGGAAGACCAGGATCTTTGATTAATTCAATTTCATTACTCATTGTTTTTTCCTATTTCGCCTTCGTTGTTAGCCAGACAGCAATTCCGATGAGAAGACCTAAGCCAAGAGTCCATACAAGAAGACCTTCAGTGACAGGCCCGACGCGACCAAGTGCTACTCCGCCGAGTTGTGGCTCTTTCTCTGCCGCCTTGATCCAAGCGATGATCGAAAGTTTTTCTTCCGGTGTAATGGTCTTATCAGAAAAGACTGGCATAGCCTGCGGACCAGTAATCATCGCTTCATAAATATGAACTGGCTTGACTCCCATAACGCTCGGTGCGTACTTACCTTGAGTAAGAGCTCCACCTTGTCCTGCGAAGTTATGGCACATCGCGCAGTTAGTTCTAAAGAGCTCGCCACCTTCTGCAATTGATCCATCGCGTTCGTAGTTGAGCATCTCTTCCGTTGGAATTTCAGGACCAGGAGCGAGTGAGGCGATATATGCAGCGAGTGCGGCAACCTCTTCATCGTTATAGATAGGGGCTTTGCGCATTGCCTGTTGGCTCATATCCGCCATTGGCATTCTTCCTGTCGCTACCTGAAAATCAACAGAGGCCGCACCGACACCAATAAGGGAAGGTGAGATGGAACTTCCCTCAGCATTAAGTCCGTGACATGAAGAGCAACCTTTGAGGAATATCTCTTTACCTTCAGCGATCGCCTTGGTGCGCTCTTCTGCGGTCATGACTTGAGTCGTGGTTGCACCAGCTACCTGAAAAGTTGTTCCTATTCCCAGTAGGGCAAAGATCAAAAGGAGGGGAGCAACAGCTCTATGGCGGCGGTACTTCGATAGTTTCTTCATAATTTTTCCACCCTACTTAATGAGATAAATCGCAGCGAAGAGAGCAATCCAGACAACGTCAACGAAGTGCCAGTAGTACGAAACAACAATGGCTGTAGTCGCTTGCTGATGTGTGAATCGACGAGCTTTAGCCACTCGCACCAAAACAATAAGAAATGCAATCAAGCCACCGGTTACGTGCAGACCATGGAAGCCAGTTGCAAGATAGAAAATTGAACCGTAGGCATTTGATGAGAGAGTCAGTCCTTCGGAAACAAGAACTGCGTACTCATAGATTTGACCTGCGATAAAGAACGCGCCCATGAGGAAGGTCAGGGCAAACCACTCGCGCATTCCCCACAAATTGATCTGTAAGAGCGAACCTCGACGCTTACTTTGGAAGCGCTCTGCAGCGAAGACACCAAACTGACACGTCACTGAAGAGAGAACAAGAATTGTTGTATTCACTGCCGCAAAAGGAATGCTCAGCAGCGCAGTTGACTCGCCCCAGATTGTTGGACCCTGCACACCGCGCGTAGTGAAGTACATTGCAAAGAGCGCTGCAAAGAACATCAATTCACTTGAGAGCCAGACGATTGTTCCGACTGCCACAACATTGGGCTTGGTGATTCTATGCATCGAATCGGTTGAGGTCATGCGCTGATTATTCCCGAAAACGGATGCTTTGACCTCTTTACTGGTGCTTTAAAGCCTCTTATTTGGGCGAGAAAAGGGTGAAACGGGTCACCATGATTGAAGGCGGGTCACGAGGTAGACTGGGGCCATGGATGCATCACAGAAGCAACTGAGGATCGTCGTGTACTCCGATGACATGACAGTCAGGGCTCATATTGCCGCCGCTCTGGGTTCTCGAGTTGCACCAGATCTGGCACCTCACGCGATCACTGAATTTGCGACAGGACCGGCCCTTCGACTTTATGTGGATGGACAGGCTCGTAAGGCAGAGCTAGATATTGATCTCTTCATTCTCGATGGTGAAGCCGCCCCAGAAGGTGGAATGGGTATTGCTCGACAACTTAAAGATGAAGTCTTTAACTGCCCGCCAGTTTTGGTGATCACGGCACGTAAAGAAGATGCGTGGCTGGCAACGTGGTCTCGCGCAGAGGCGAACGTTTTGCATCCCATCGATCCTTTCACCTTAGCCGAGACTGTTGCGGATCTATTGAGAGCATCAATCGCACGCGTTAAAGCCTAATTTTTTTAACGCGATGACTTGGGAAGAGAGTGTGCTCCGGCTTCAAACCGGACTTGACCTAAGTCCTGCTGAGATTTCTCTCATGATGCAGA
>WLHB01000028.1 GCA_009702965.1 Actinomycetota bacterium
GAGTCACACGTCGTGGAGCGCTCTGCGCCCTATCGCTCGTAAGCGTTGGTATTTTCTCGGCGCCAAATGCAGCAACTGCGGCCACCGGAGTAAAGGTTTTGCCATCTGGAAAAGTTCAAGTAACTCTCAAATCAAATCCAGTACTAAGAAAAGTAGGCGGAGTCGTTCGCATCGATGATGTTCAAGGGCGTTCGATTGCGTTGGTACGTGCATCAGCAAAGAGCTATGTTGCGGTCAATTTGTTATGTACTCACCAAGGTGGCGATCTCGTGCAAACAGGTAATCAGTGGCAGTGTCAGGAACATCAAGCAACATTTACATTGGCCGGAAAAAATTTGGTGGGACCAGCCACAAAAGCATTGAAGCAGCTACCCGTTAAGGCAACTGCTTCAATGGTAACGATTGGCTAATTAGCCGCAGATTGTCCTTGCGGTCGATAGCGCTGTGCTCGCACCTGATGCGATGAGTGACAAATTATTATTCGCCGCATTCTTCTCATTGTTTAATTTCTTAATCTGAGAAGTAAAGGCGGTAATCTGAGTATTAAGTCGGCGGACTGTAATTTCGCGCCATGAGATTGCCGTCTCATAATCCTTGATGTTCTTCGCATTCTTCGTGAGGTTTGCGGTATCTGCCTTCATGGCATCAAGTTTGACCTTAATTGCTGCGATTCGATCTTGTTCAACTTTAACCTCAGCAGCAACTGCTGGCGTTAATACAGTGATGGACTCTTCAAGGCTCTTAATAGCGGCATCGATCTCTGCAACAGTCTTTGCAGTCTCAGCACGAGCACCGATCACAGAGGCATTAGTCTTCTGATATGCAGCGATAGTTTTAGTGCAGTCATTGCTGCGCCATGTGAGTTTCGCATTCTTTTGGAGGGCATACTTTACGCAACGGAAAGTTTCTCCACCTGCTCTGGTTGTGGCTCCTGCCTTAGAGCAAGGAGTGCCATTCTTCACAGTTGCCGCACTTGCTGGAGCAGCGCCAAAGGCGAGTGCTATGAGAAGTGAAGCGGTAGAAGTTGCGATGACTTTGCGAAACATGAAAACCTCCGTAGTTAATAGCCTAATCATAACGAAGATAGCCCTTAAATCAGTGAAATTCCTGTGACTCTCAGCGTTGGCGTTTACGTAAGTTCATACCGATCGTTCTGACGATTGGCCTTGGCAAGAGCGCAATAAACCCGAACAAAAGTTTGTACTGCCATCCAGGAATGCTGACAGCCTTGCCACCTTGTGTATCTGCCCATGACCGGGCGACTAACTGGTCAGAGTTAAGCCACATAAACTCTGGCAACCCCTTCATTCTCATCCGTCCCCGCTCATGAAATTCAGTTCGGGTAAAGCCCGGACAGAGTGCGTTCATCTTTACATTGGTTCCACGCAATTCAGTGTGCAGGGATTCTGACAAGACAGTCAGGTATGACTTAGAGGCGCTATATGTTCCTCCGGCAATAAAGCTAGCAACGGATGAAACGTTAATTACTGTCCCGCTATTTCGAGCCTTCATCTGGGGAAGAACCACATGCATCAGGCGCATCGGAGTTCTTACAAGAACGTCAAGCAGATTCTGTTCAGCATCTAGAGCACTTGCAGTAAACGCTTTATTAATTCCAAAACCAGCGTTATTGATCAGAACTTCAATCTCGAACTCTTTGAGGTAATCCTCAACTGCGCTACAACCTTTATCAGTAGCAAGGTCTGCCGGAAGCACAAATGTTTGCACCCCGTACTTCTCTCGAAGCGCCGCGGCACGTTCATGAAGACGGGCCTCGTCACGGGCGACAAGAGCGATATTGAAGCCCTTAGATGCAAGCATCCGAGTAAAGCTTTCACCAATACCTGCTGTTGCTCCCGTGACAAGTGCCCACTTCGACATTGTTATGCCTCTATTCCAGTCGTATCTTCTTCTCTAATGTGCCAACTACTTCCATACTCTGCAAGTAGTTCAAGGAAAGGTTTTGGTGCAAACCATTCAGGACCATTTACGCCTTCAGGTTTCCAGATGCCTTTATGGATAAGTTCCATAGCCATGACAGGATTGATTGCGGTCTGCCAAACAACAGCCTGATCACCGTAATTCTCCATAGACCACGCATTATCTACAACGTTATAGATATAGACAGCCTTTGGTTTTCCGCCTTTATCAAGGCCCTTCACCAAAGTACCCGCACATGTCTTTCCGCGCATACGTGAACCGAGAGTTGCAGGATCTGGAAGTGCTGCCGCTAAAAGATCGCGAGGTGAAACCTGAACACCTTGTACGTTGATCGATTCTTTATTATCCATACCGAGCATATGAATTGTCTTCAGTGTTGAGATGAATTCAGATCCAAGTCCGTACTTAAAGCGAACTTTCTTCGCATCGACTTTCTGTGGAATAAGAACGACCTCTTCGTGCTCGACGTTTACACATTCAACGGGTCCAATCCCTTCAGGGAAATCAAATACCTCAAGTTCACTAAATGGTTCAGTGGTGTACCAACCGCGACCGTCTTCCCATACCAATGGTGGGTTGAGGCACTCTTCGATAGTGGTCCAAATTGAAAACGATGGAGCAAAGTCAGCACCTTCAACAGTGAGATTTGAACCGTCGAAGATAGTCACCTCATCAAGTCGTGAGAAGAGTTCATCGGAGGCATAACGGGCAAAGACATCACTCATACCAGGCTCGATACCCATACCAACTAGGGCATATATACCGCGCTCACCCCAGTTCCAGTCACGCGCAAATTGCTCGTCACCAAGCTTCACGCCAGTTTCAGAGTTTGGATAATGCGGGTGTGGGCGAGAGAGTGACATCGCCATATCCATGTAATTTGTATTTTCGATTTCGCATGCCAAAAAGATTGGCATTACAAATCGTGGGTCAACCGCGTTAATGACAATATCTGGCTTCGCCTTACGAATAAGAGCTCGTATGTCCTCAAGTTCTGCAGCATTCACCTCCGCCGCGGAGAATCGGGAGTCCTTTAACTTTGTTATTGCGGCTTCGGCTCGTGACAGGTTGCGATCGGCAAGGACCATCTGCTTAATAAATGGTCTACGTGATGCGATATTTGCGATTGCACTGCCAACTCCGCCTGCGCCGATAACGAGCGCTTTCATGGGTGGCCTTTCATATAGTTCGTTTCACGCTCGGAAATGAGCGTGTTGAGGCTAGGTTAGTCGTAACGATAACCTTTGCCAAGTTCGCACGTTTATCAAGTCCCCGTAGCTCAGTGGATAGAGCAACCGCCTCCTAAGCGGTAGGTCGCAGGTTCAACTCCCGCCGGGGACACCATGAGCAGTTTTTTGTTTTTGTGAAGCAAGGGTAAATTCTGAATATGACACTCATAGCACGAGTAGCTACCGAAGATGATGTTAAGAAGATATTGGACATTGCCAACTCAAATCTTCTTTCACTAAATCCCAATGAGATACCTATGGGAGAGATTGAAGGGCGTGAGTTTGTTCGAGGTTTCTTTGATCCTGCAATAACTAGGTTAACAAAACTACATTCAGAAGATGACTGGCAGAGTTTTATCACTCTCAATCCAGACTCTTCGCGTAAGCGTTTCTATCTTGATATATACACAAGACCTGGAGCAAAAACTCTCGCTCCATCATTAGATTTAGCGCTAGAGCTAGCGTATAAGCATGACCCGGAGTATCGACTCTGGCTAGGAACTCAATCCAACGATTTTGTTTACAAGAGTCTTCTTGAGAGCCGCGGATTTACAATTCTTCGAAAGTATTGGACTCTAGAGATGAGACTTCCAGTTCACATAGAGAGCGGCGGTGAGCCACTGGGTGTGATTCACAAATTAGACCTCGACAAAGAAGATGACTTACGTACTTTTCATGAGGTTCACCAAGATGCGTTCAGCCAGCACTTTGGCTTTATGCCGCGACAGTTTAATGAGTGGAGTGAACTTGTGATTCGAGATAAAGAAGAGACAAATATGGAAGCATGGCTTATCTCGGTCAATGGATACCCGGCTGGTTTTGTGGATTTCAACGATGAGCAACTCCATAATGATTCAGGTTACGTCTCAGGATTAGGAGTAAGACAAGCGTTTCAAGGTAAGGGGCTCGGTGAAGCGCTACTTCGTCATGCAATTCAGGTCAATTGCGAGTTGGGTCGTTCAAAGCTCTGTCTCAGTGTTGATGCAGGTAATGAGAGTGGAGCGCTTCGACTCTATGAGAAAGTGGGGATGAAGTCCATCTCTGAGTGGCATCAATACGAGAATCTAAACTGGAGTAAATGAACGAGAGGTATCGACTTTATTAATCAAGAGTTTATTGTTTAAGAGAAAACAACGGTACGTTGGCCAACGATAAAAATTCGATCTTGGGCATAGAGACGTACTGCTTTGGCAAGTACGCGGCGTTCGATATCGCGACCAAGTGCAATTAGATCATCTGGTGTAGATGTGTGAGAAACGTGAGCAATATCTTGTTCTATGATTGGACCTTCATCAAGATCTGAAGTAACAAAGTGTGCTGTTGCTCCGATGATTTTGACGCCACGAGCATGTGCTTGGTGATAAGGCTTGGCACCTTTAAATCCGGGCAA
This sequence comes from Actinomycetota bacterium, assembly GCA_009702965.1. GTDB lineage: Bacteria > Actinomycetota > Actinomycetes > Nanopelagicales > Nanopelagicaceae > Planktophila. The sequence goes on from WLHB01000028.1 coordinate 4,561, forward strand.
GAATGAGTGGTGAATGTTAATGATGCGACCAGGGAGGGCTGCACAAAATTCATTAGAGAGAACTTGCATATAGCGAGCAAGAACTACAAAGTCGATCGAGTGCTCTTCGATGAGAGCCAGTAGCGCCTTCTCTTGCTCAGCCTTTGTTGATGCGTTTATCGGTAGGTGTTTAAAGGTAAAGCCATGAGATTCAACCAGGGTGCGGAGCTCTTCATGGTTAGAGACGATTAATGGAATTTCAATCGGAAGTTCACCAAGTTCGAGAAGGTATAACAAATCTCGCAAACAGTGGCTCTCTTTGGTTACAAGCACAAGTGCCCGTGGCTTTTCATCGGTTGGACGAATATGCAGATCGGGACTGAATTTACTTAAGCCTTCGTGCAAACTCTTCTGCGCTGCATCTAAACCTTGCGATGTTTCAAATCGGGTGCGCATAACAAATGTGTTAGTTGGCTCATCTGTGAACTGTTGGTTTTCGATGATGTTGCCACCACACGCCAAGACCGCACTGGTCATCGCATGGACAATGCCTGGTTGATCAGCACATTGAAGGCTGGCGATGAGATCCATGTCCTAAGGGTAGGGGAGTTAGTGAGTGAGAGTAAATCTGCGAAGACTCTTCGGTGCCCACCAGTTGCGTTCGCCGAATAAGCGCATAAGTGCTGGTACTAGAAGGGCACGGATAAGAGTTGCATCGAGCAGAACAGCAAAGGCGACTCCGAAGCCGAGCATCTTTATTGAGGTAACTCCACTTGTAATGAAGGCGGCAAAGACCACAGCGAGCAACAAAGCTGCTGCGGTGATGATGCGAGCTGAGCGCTGAAGTCCAACAGCAACTGCTTCGACATTTGATTTACCAGCTAGGTGCTCTTCACGGATTCGTGAAAGTAAGAAGAGCTCGTAATCCATTGATAAGCCGAAGACAACAACAGCAACCAGGATTACTGAGCCTGTATCTAGCGTGCCCGTAACTGTGAAGTCACCAACGAGCCACTTGAGGTTTCCATCGATGAAGATCCATGTGATGACACCGAGTGTGGCAACGAGAGATAAACCATTGAGAAGAACTGCCTTTATTGGCAAGATAATTGAACCAGTGAAGATAAAGATAAGTATGAATACTGCTATACCGATCCATCCAAGTGCCCATGGAAGTGTTCTGGCGATACCACCTTGTGAGTCGGTGAAGTCTGCTGCAACTCCGCCAATGAGAAGGCCCTCTGGTTTATCAAGAGCACGCAGCTCTTTGATAAGTCTTTCTGCATCGAGTGAACGTGAACTAGTTCCAGGAATAACCTGCACGCGAATATCGTTTCCAGAGTATTCAAGTGTGCCCACGCGAGTGATGCCTTCGACAGCTTTAACTTGAGCTAAAAATGAGTTGACTGAACTCTCGCGACCAGCGCCATCGGGGAGAATTACTTCGATAGGGCTTCCTTCAAAACTTGCGAAGCGATCTTCAATCACCTGTGAGCTAATTGCTGCGCGATCAGATGCTGGAAGTACTCGGGAATCAACTTGTGCGAAGGCAATATTGACAATCGGCATAGCCATCACAATAAGTAGTGCAAGTGAGCCAATAACTACTGGTATCGGGCGCGCCATAACAGTACGTGCAGTTTTTGCCCAACGACCATCTTCTTTTGGCGCAAGGCCACCTTTACGGATCACACCTTTATCAACTCGCTTACCTAAGATTGCCAAGAGCGCGGGAAGTGGAATGAGTGCGCCAAAGATTGCAAAGAGTGTGACGATCACACCGGCATAGCCGAACGATTTAAGGAAGTTCAGCGGGAAGAGCAAAAGTGCACTGAGTGTGACCATAACGGTCAGACCTGAGTAGAAGACTGTCTTGCCAGCCGTACCAACAGTGATGATTGCGCTCTCTTCGATGCTCTTTCCATTATGCATCTCTTCTCGGAAACGATTGACGATCAGAAGTGCGTAATCAATGCCGAGGCCCAAGCCCAATCCTGTAATGAGATTGAGGGCAAATACGCTCACATCTGTTACTTGGGTAAGGAGGTATGTAAGGAAGAACGAGCCAAGGATTGCGCCAACACCGACAACAAGTGGCATCGCTGATGCAACGAGTGCGCCAAAGACAAAGGCGAGCAAGATAAAGGTGAGCGGAATTGCTATTCCTTCAGCGAGAAGAAGATCTGTCTTAATCTTGGAGTTGATTGCATTGGTAACAACTGCGCCACCACCGGCATAGACTTCAAGTGATTTGTATTTGCCATCGAAATTTTCAGAGATGGTTTTACCAACTGCTCCGTATCCTTCAACATCGAAATTTTCGATATCTGCATAGATAAAGAGGAAAGCGGCCTTGCGATCGGCAGAAGCCAAGTTCGGAGATCCACCTGTTGACCAGTATGAAAGAGTTTGGCTAATACCTTTTGCCGCAGCAACCTCTTTCTCTAGAGCTGCCGCTTCGCTCTTCACGACTGGATCATCGATAGAACGTGAACCTGCATCAACGACGAGAATTGCAACAGGGTCTTGAACTTTAAAAGTATCGGTGATGTAACCAGCGGCCTTGGCAGATTCTGAGTTGAGATCTGAATATCCACCAGAATCAAGGCGGCTAAATGAAAGAGACCCGATGGCGCCTGCGATGAGAATTGAGATGATGTATGTGATCAATACACTCTTACGGCGGCGAACGATAAATGACCCAAGTCGCATAAACATGAGCCAAGTATGTACTATGGTTTTATTATGAGCGATTTATTTCCCGCGACGACCGAGGATGAACGAGACCCTCGTGAGGATATTGATGTAAAACGTGATGAAGATATCAAAGCGGATAAGCCGCCACATCACGAAAACTGAGGGGTTAGCACTTACTCCGAACCTGTTGTTGGGGCCGACTTTGCCGAATCCGTTTTATAAAATCCAGAACCTTTAAAGACAACTCCGACACTGGAATAAACTTTTCTGATTTCGCCCTTACATTCAGGGCAGACAGTGAGTGCATCTTCTGAGAATGATTGCACCGCTTCGAAGGCGTGATCGCAGGCGGTACAGGCGTATTGATATGTAGGCATCGTCACATTCCTTTCACTTAGCGGGCTGCAAGGGTAAAATTAGGTTGGCAGCGAGTAGGTACATAGTCTAAGGAAGTGGGACTATAGATGCGAATCAAGTCGCTTCTTAAGTTCGGGTCAATCGATAAGGGAGAAGATGTGAAGAGCGTAGCTAAGACATTTGCTGGAATTGCTCTCGTCGCAGCGCTTCTCAATATGCCTATGGCTCACGCCAACACACTTGTTGCCACTAGCCCTATTGCGGGGTCAACACTTAAAGTCGGCCCAAGTGCAGTCACAATTACTACAGAACTTCCTTTGATTGAAGAAGGCAATGACATTGCTGTCACAGATCCAAATGGCAAGAGAGTTGATACAGGAATTCTTACCGTTCTAGGAACTGAAGCTGTGGCAGAGATGAAACCACTTGTTACTTCTGGGGTTTATACAGTCACCTACTTACTTCTTGCAGAAGCGGATCTACCGCTCGAGGGCTCGTTCACATTTAATTATTCAGCGATCGTAATCTCAACGCCGACACCATCTGCAATTCCAGAACCAATCAGCAGTACTCCATCGCAACCAAGCGGTAGCAACTTTGCTACAAATGCTTTTGTCATTTTTCTACTTGGTCTATCAGTTCTCGTCTTAGTGGGAATGGGTGCTTACGCCCGCAAGATCTTTAAAGAGAAGTAAGAATGCAGATTAATCTGCTGCTTTTAACGAGCAAGTACCTGACTTACCTATCAAGTTTTATTGTCGTTGGTTTTTTGCTTGCCTTTACTTTCTTGCTCATTAATAAAGAGGGATCTTTGCAAGAGGTATCTCTCAAGTTAAGGCAACGGGCATCTATTTTCGCACTCTTCTGGTTTCTATCCAGCACCCTCTTTTTGATCACAACTTTTGCGAATATTCTGGACACTACCTTTGTTGATGCTCTTGATATGACTTCGCTTCAATCTTTTGTCACACAGGTGACTTTAGGTAGATACCTATTTGCGCAAACCGCGGCTGCATTTTTCGTTGGCTACTTACTGCTAAGGGTGCGCCGTGTAATTCCTATGATGGCCTTACTTCTTATCTCAATTATTGCGATAGCTGCGCCCGCTCTAGAAAGTCACTCTGTCTCAGGCGGATCGCATGCTTTGGCAACTGGGTCCATGCTTTTGCATGTCATCGGATTATCACTCTGGGTAGGTGGACTCTTTGCGCTCACATTTATCCCAATTGATGATCGCAAGATTGCAATCCAGAGATTTAGCGTGATGGCTCTGTGGGCCGCCATCGTTGTTGTTCTCAGCGGTGTAGTAAATGCATGGGCGCGACTAAATTTCAAAGATGCCTGGGAAACAACATATGCTCGAGTAATCATTCTGAAGGCTCTACTAGCCGCTGTTCTTATCTTTATCGGCTATCTCCATAAGAAGAACTTGGCTCAGAAATCAGAGATCAATTGGGCAATTCTTACTCGACTCATTGGTTATGAAGTTGCGCTGATGGCGGCAATTACCGCAATAGGTATCTGGCTCTCAGTTAATGCAAGCCCTGATCGCATTGTCGAACCTGTCATTCCGGCAGAGCCAACTATTACTCGTATTCTCTTTGCATACGATCCAGATTTATTCATGATGGGAATTCTGGCCTTAGCTGTTGCTCTCTATATCAAAGGTGTTGTCATCTTGCGCGCGCGTGGGGACGCGTGGCCGGTGGGGCGCACAGTTGCATTCGCACTCGGTATTTCAGCGATTGATTTTGCAACAAGCGGCGGGCTTGGTGTGTATGCGATGTATTCATTTGAATATCACATGATTGCTCATATGACGCTAGGAATGATCGCACCTATTGGTTTAGTCCTTGGCGCACCAATCACGCTAGCGCTACGTACTTTGCCTCAGGGGCGAACTAAAGAAGAACGTGGGCCGCGCGGAATTCTTCTTGCCCTGCTTCATTCACGGTACGGAATGATTATTACTCACCCGGTGATCGCACTCATCTTGTTTGATGGATCACTCTTCGTTCTTTATTTCACTGATTTATTTGGAACCCTTATGGCTTCTCATGCCGGCCATCTTCTAATGAATCTTCACTTTATCGCCGTGGGCTTCCTCTTCTTTATGATTATTGTCGGCATTGATCCCAATCCAAGACGTGTACATCATCTACTTCGTATCGTCATTCTCTTTGCAACCATGGCAATACACGCCTTCTTCTCCATCGCACTCCTTGCAACGACGACCCTGGTTGATAAAGGCTTCTATGCAACGCAAGGTGCGCCATGGCTTTTGGGCGATTTCCTCGCAGATCAACGCTCTGGCGGTAGCGTCAGTTGGGCAATGGGTGAAATACCAATTATTCTTGCTCTCGTTGCGACCTTTATTCAGTGGATGCGTGAAGATGCCAAGGAGACGCGTCGCATAGATCGAAATGAAGAACGTATGGCTGCAATGGGTGAAGATGACGAATTAACCCAGTACAACTCATACTTGAAGTCACTCAACTCGAAGAAAGAGAATTAAATGACAGCTGATTTATTTAATCTGCCGACTGAGTATCAAGATCTTCGAGATAGCGTGCGCGCACTTGCAGAGAAAGAGATCGCACCTCACGCGCATGCCGTTGATGAGGATCACCGTTTCCCGCAAGAGGCATCCGATGCGCTGATTAAGGCAAATCTTCACGCCGCCCATGTGCCCGTTGAATTTGGTGGCGAAGGTGCTGACGCACTCGCTGTTGCAATCATTATTGAGGAAGTTGCTCGCGTCTGTGCATCTTCATCTCTTATCCCAGCTGTCAACAAATTAGGTTCATTGCCATTGATGTTAGGTGGCGATACAGAGCAGAAAAAGCGCTGGCTACCAGCGCTGGCACAAGGTAAAGGATTTTCATACTGTCTCTCAGAATCAGAGGCGGGCTCAGATGCGGCAGCCCTTAAGACAAAGGCAGAGAAGACATCTGCCGGTTGGTTGCTCAATGGAAGTAAGAAGTGGATTTCAAATGCCGGGATCTCTGAGTTCTATACAGTTATTGCACAAACAGACCCAAGTAAAGGATCTAAGGGAATCACCGCCTTCATCGTAGAAAAATCTGATCCTGGAATTTCATTTGGCGCACCTGAGAAGAAGATGGGATTTCGCGGATCACCTACACGTGAAGTCTATTTCGAC